>JAFGIC010000182.1 GCA_016929815.1 Deltaproteobacteria bacterium | reverse complement strand
TGTAATGCTTCTCGCACTGCATCCCCTTTCAACCGCAAAGGCAGGCGTTGTAGAAAGGAATATCTTTCTCACGGAAATGCTGTCTCTTTCTGAAAAGCCCGGATACTATCTCCTTGTCAAGATGGAAGAAAAAAAGATCCTGCTGATGGCGAGAGGGGTTGTGATCAGGGAATGGGTTGTTGATGATTGCCGGATTACAGGGGACCCTTTGCCGATAAAACCCATTGTGCTAAAGAAAAAAAGCATTAATCTGGATGACATGAGGATACATATAAATGGGGCGGATGAAGTCATAAATAATAATGCAGATGCAGACGACGATGCCTCCCGTGACAGCGGGGATAAGAAAACAGGCAAAAATAAATCCGGTGTTACGGAAAAAGCAAAAAAATATGAATTCCTTGCCATGGAGATAGATGACATGCCGACCGATTTTGAATTATATCTCGATGGCGGGATTACTGTTAAAGTAATTTCGGGATCTAAATGCCCCGGCATACTTTACTCATTTAAAAAATATGCCTATTACCCTATCCTGGCCCTATGGGCCTCTCTGAATAAACGCTCATTTACAAAAATAGACTTGTTTTTCATGGACCGGACAGAGGCTCAGTCTCTTTTCTGGGCATTTACCGATGGAAAAGAATGCATTATTCTGCCTTCCAGTTCAGAAAACCGGGATGATTTTCAGTTTTAAACTTAATAGCGGCATTTTATTCTAACATTCCCTATAACCTTACCTTTGACCTTTAAATTGACACACAATCCCTTATGATTATAGTATAGTCATGCAAGGTTACATTAACGCAAGCCTTTTATAACGAGGTTATGTCATGAAAACCTTTTTAAAAATATACACCGCAGTTTTTTTCTTTCTCACAGTATCGTCCTGTGCCATTGTATCCATTCAGGTCCCTGAAAAATATGACCTTGATGGAGAGCTTGAGCAGGTAACATCGATCTTTAAATATGGGATTACCGACTGGGAAGAGGTTGATACCCAGTCGCTAATCCTTCAGAAAGGCCCGGGCGAATATTACCTGCTTGTCTTAAAAATACCGGCCCCTGAACTCCCATTTCTCAACAGGATAAAATTAACCTCCACAGGCGACATGATCAGGGCGGGCATGGATGATGTGATCCTGTATAATCTCTCTCACATCAGACAGTCCTACCCTATTGACAGAATATACCGTTTCAAAGACTCCGAACAGATGCGAACATTCAGGGATCGTCTTGAAGGAAACAGGGATACAGGTCAAAATGACGACAATACGGTAAGCCCTGCAAAATCAGGCCTCCCCAGGAAAAACGGGGTTGAAATTTAATTCATACATACTGTCATGAATTCGCAGCATTGGGCTTGAAGGTAGATTCCGAAGACGATCGGTAGTGGCCTGGGGTAATGCCGGTCCAGGCCTTGAACGCCCTTCGGAATACGCTGGGTTCGGAAAAGCCCAGCAGGTATGTAATGTCGTCTATGGAGTAGCGCTTCTCGGCAAGATAGCTCTTGGCAAGCTCCTGGCGCACATTTGTAGCAATCTCGCTGAATGTTGCGCCCTCTTCCTTAAGCTTCTTCTGCAGTACCCTTACGCTCATGCCCAGATCCCTGGCTACATCCTCAATAGAAGGATTGGCCCCCTGGATCTGACCGAAAAGGAGAAGGCTTATCTTCCTGGAATAATAATCGTTTTCATCTATTTTGCTCAGAAAGCTGTTCGCATGATGCTCAAGCAGCCCAAGCAGCGCGGGATTAGGATGCCTGAGGGGAATATTAGGCACATCTGGCGGGAAGACCAGTGCCGCTATATCCTTTTTGAATAATATGGGACATTTAAAAATCCTTTTGTATTCACTCGTGTCTTCGGGTCTCTCGGCCTTGACCCAGACCTCCTTGATGTCAACAGGATCTCTGGCAATGGATTTTATCATATTATAGAAGTTTGAAAGGCCCGTATCAACGCAATGCTTTATGCAGTTATTTGGAAAATGCTTTCTCATATCATATATAAATTTTGCGGAATCCTCTTCAACCCTCCAGTAGATATTAAGCACAGACCCTATTATTCCGAAGTACTGTCCTGCCTTTTCAAAGGCCTCCCCTACGTTCCTGCAGCTTGCCATGATATATCCGACAATGGACAGATCCCCCACGTCCGCACTTTCACCCATATGAAGACCGAAAAACGGATCACCTGTCATTTCTATTGCTGCATCCAGAACGGCATAATAATATTCCAGCGGCAGCTTATTATCGGGGTTGGATAGGATTGACCTGTCAACATTGGCCTCTTTCAAAAGATCATCGGTGTTTATCCCTATCTTTGAGGTATAAGCGAATAATCGTTGAAGGATAGCAGTTGCGATAAAAAACATATGCTTTCCCCTCCTAATTAGTGTTCATCCGAAAACATCAATCTTCGGATTCACGCTGTAATCACTCAGCCGTCGGCAAAAACTCTTGAAATCGGTGTATCTGCCGACCTTCCCTTGGCATGACTGATCTGCGAAAGCTATATCCATAAAAACAATATTTATGGATGGCGCCCAGCCAAATAAAACTGTCATATTTATTTGATTTATATATAATTTGAACGCATTACAAGTAAAATCCTATCATCAGCTTTCCAGGCAGATGATTTTGCCTTTACCAATAAAATCCGGAGTTCTCAATAGCATATTATGGTGGGCATATCAAGTTTAATATCAATAATGTCTGATTAGGATCTTGCCGTCAACTACTCGACCTTGTTTTCTGGCCAAAGCGATTCCCTGATCCTGAATATTTTTAATTAAATCCCGGAAGGCTTTAAACCCTCCCGGGGTTTTTATTCGGTTTTTCATCATGATCTTGGCTTCAATCGGCTTGACAGGCAACAAACCCCGGGCAAAGAGCATTCGTAAAATGTCACTAAACATTCATGTTCCGCCATAGCTTCATACCTGATTTAAGTCTATTAATTAGTATCCATCAATAAAGAAGGCATTTATGGATGGAGCGTTCAGCGGTCAGCTATCAGCAGTCAGCTAAGTCAATGAATTAAAAAGCTTTTGCTGAAAGCTGAATGCTGACAGCTTGAATCCGAAAATTGGTGTTTTCGGATGAACACTAAATAACAACCGTAGGAGAAATCTCATGGCAAACAATAGGCATTTTAAAAGATTATTAGAGCCTGGTTATATAGGTAAAGTCCGCACAAAAAACCGCATGATCAAAACCGGCACTCATTTCGGCTTCACAGGCGACAACAGCGGCCACATGACAGATGAATCAATAGCCATCTATGAAAGACTCGCAAAGGGCGGCATTGGGCTTATAACCCACAGTTCCGCATGGATTGATCTCCCTTTTGGGGCTGTCCCGGGTGAACTGGGGGGATTCAGGCTGACCGATGACAAATACATCCCCAGCTTTCAAAGGCTGACGGATGCCATACACAGATATGACTGCCCGGCATTCATACAGATGTGGCACGCAGGTCCCTTTCATAATGGTTCATTAACAGGGTTGCAGCCTGTATCGTCATCCGCGCTCACAAAGGAAGAGCTCCCCAAACCGGGCTATACGCCCCCGAGGGCGCTGACCGTTCCCGAGATTCATCAAATCATAGAAAAATTTGCAAACGGGGCATTGCGGGCCAGGAAGGCCGGTTTTGAAGGTATTGAACTCAATGCCGCTACAACCCATTTGCTGAATGCATTTCTTTCAAGGGCATGGAACAAACGCGAGGACGAATATGGGATCGGAAGCATTGAAAACCGTGCGCGTATTGTTGTAGAGATAATCAGGGCCGTTAAAGACAAGGCAGGAAAAGACTTTGCAATTAGCCTTGCCATGTGCGGGGCTGAATACGGGCTGACAAAGGGAACAACCCCCGCTGAGGGAAGGGAATTTGCAAGGCTTTTTGAAACGGCAGGGGTCGATGCCCTTCATGTGAGGTCGGAATATTACAAAAGGCCCAACAGGCGCGGCGATCGTGAAAGCGTTCACTTCCCCGACCTTGTCTTCTATCCCGAGATAGATGTCTATCCTGTCCCGGAAGGTATAGACGGAAACCATGATGGAATCGGGGGATGGGTCCCCCTGGCAGCGGGGATAAAGAAGGTGGTATCCATACCCGTGATTTCCATAGGAAGGCTTGACGCCTTTATTGCGGAGAAAATCATCAGGCGAGGGGATGCAGATTTTGTCAGCCTCAATAGAAGGCTTATTGCAGATCCGGACTACCCCAAAAAGATTGAGGCCGGGGAAATAGACGACATAAGGCCCTGTACCGCCTGCTTCCATTGTTTCAGCACAGTAGAGCTGGGCAATGACGTCCACTGCAGGATAAACGCCGCAATGGGCAAAGAGAAGGAATATGAGATTAAGCCGGCGGAACAGAAGAAAAAAGTCATGATAGTCGGGGCAGGCCCCGCAGGGCTGGAGGCTGCGAGGGTAGCGGCAATGCGCGGTCACAGGATAGGCATCTATGAAAAACAGTCAATACTGGGCGGCTCCATGCCATGTGCCGCAGTTGTAAAGGGTTTCGAAAGGGAGGACCTTCCGCTCATATATAAATGGTTTAAAAGACAGTTGGACAGGCTCGGCGTTGAAATCAGTACGGGAATAAGCGTCACACGCGAACTTGTGGAACAGGTCAAACCGGATGTGCTCATTCTGGCTACAGGCGGTGTGCATGATCTGCCGGAAATCCCCGGAATTAAAGGGCGCAACGTTGTCACAGGTGAAACACTGCACAAGCAGCTAAAATTCGCCCTTAAATTTGCTCACCCTAGATTATTAAGATGGCTGACAAGATTTTATATGCCTGTCGGTAAAAATATTGTTATCATGGGAGGCAGACTCCATGGCTGCCAGACAGCGGAATTTCTTACCAAGAGAGGCAGGAATGTAACCATAGTGGATACGGGACCGGAGGATGCAATCGGAGAGGGTCTTGTGGAGCTGGTAATAAAGCCCTCACTCTTAAGATGGCTTGATGAAAAGGGGGTCAGGATCATCAGCGGGATCAAATACGAGGAGGTGACAAAAAAGGGTCTGGTCATCACTAACGGCAACGGCAAAAGGCAGCTGATCGAGGCCGACACAATAGTGACCGCCCTCCCCCTGAAGCCTGACACGGATTTTCTGAAGGGGCTTGAAGGCAGCGCTCCTGAGATATACGCCATTGGCGATTGCAGAGATCCGAACCTTATAATAGACGCAATAGCAGATGGCATGAAGACGGCATTAAAAATTTAAACATTAAAAGGAGGCAAATTATGAAAAGTAAGATCGGATATTTAACAGTCTTTTTCCTTTGTATGGCAACAGCCCTGGCAGTTCTTGTTGGCTCCGCTTCAGCAGCGGACAAGAAGGGAAGGAAGGAGATCTCTGACGGAGAACGGGCACTGGCTATGATGCAGGTTCAGAATGTCTTCAGCAAACACGCTTTCTATCACCAGGTCGGTAAGCATTGTGAGGAGATCGAGGACATATGGGTCGCGGAGGATGGGCCTAACGCCAAGACCGCCAAATGGACACTGTCAGGCAGCACCCTTTTGCAAGGGATAGCCAAGATCAAGGAAGAATATTGCACTAAACATTTAGAAGACCAGAAAAAGACTCTTACAGAGCTGAGCAAAAAGATCCCGTCTATTAAGGATATACCCGAAAATATAGGTGCAGGGTCTGAGTACGTTATGCATACCCAGGAAACCCCGGTTATCGAGGTTGCCGGTGACGGCAAGACCGCAAAGATGATATGCTACTCTATCGGCCTGGCAGTAAGGGGATCTGTTGATGAGAGCGGCAAGACCTCTGTCAGCACAGGCTGGATGTGGGAAAAATACGGAGTAGATTTTATCAAAGAAGATGGAGAGTGGAAGATCTGGCACTTGATTAACCTTATGGACCAGGGACCGCAGGAATCAGGATCTCAGGGACAGGGCGGACCCGGCGGAGCGCCCGGCGGACAGGCTATGGCGCAGGGGGGAGCGCCCGGCGGACAGGGTGGAGAGCCCGGCGGACAGGGTGGAGAGCCCGGCGGACGTGGCGGAGCCCCTGGTGGACAGACCGGCGGAAGCGAACAGGTCTCTGAACACTTCAGATATAGCCCGACCGCAGTTCTGAGAATCGACCCACCATTCCCGGAGCCGTATTATACCTTCAGCGAGACATTCGAATATTAATCTTATCGTAAAAAACCGGGGACTGCTTCCTTCAGGAAGCAGTCCACGGGTATTATCCGACAAAATCAACCAAGGTCCTTCAGATATTTAGCAACATTTGTCCCTGCCAGGAAGCCGCTGGAAAAGGCCCATGACAAATCGTTAAGCACCTGGAGTTTAACTCCGCCCAGGCTTATGTGGCGGCCTGTGGCAAAGTCGCCTGTAACATAGAGCCCTTCAATAAGATTCCTGCGGTCTGCCTTGTATGCCTGCATCTCGGGATTTACACGGACACCTCCGAATGCGCCGTCTGTGCTCAGGCTGGACTGGGATGCATAAAAGGGCGGCTTGTTAATAGGCACGAGATAGTCCTTTTCCTTGAAACACACAAGATCCATGCCCTTTGCGCAGTCCTCGTTGTAGGTCTTTAATGTCTCCAGGAAGTTTTTTTTATTCACCCCTATCTTGTCGGCGAGTTCTTCCAGTGTGTCGGCCTTGAACATGGAGCCGCCGGCGTTTGCCAGGTATTGATCAAGATCCTTTGTGATCTCTTCCATGGCAGCGGGAAGGCCCGTCTTAGCCTCCGGGAGCGGCGCTGACCTGTCATCGTCGCATTTGCCTGCATCAATACACTTCTGATACTCCAGGGCCGCGGCAATCGTATTCTGATCAAATATGTCATAGGACTTGGCATTGGGCTGATCCAGCTGTACATGGCCGCCGGCAAATATACCCATATGCGTGAGCGGTTCACAGACAAAGCGTTTCCCGTTCAGATTTACCGTAATGACAAAAGGCGTCTGGACCATGGCGCTGAAGACCTTGCTCTGGGGCATGCTCATTGGACCCATGAGACGGATGCAGAAGCTGTTATAGTCCACAAACGCCCCGACCTTCTCTGCCAGGGCTACTCCGTCGCCTGTATAATTGGAATTTGTATGACCACTCTGTCCTCCCTGACCGCCCTGCCCGCCCGGTGCGCCGCC
>JAFGIC010000181.1 GCA_016929815.1 Deltaproteobacteria bacterium | reverse complement strand
GGCTGTATTCAAGGTTAACAAGGGAAAAGGCGTCAAGACAGTTTACAAAACGTTTCCGGCTTCTGAGCGCCCCCTTGGCCACGCCGCGCAACCGTCCCGCATCAGGCGTGAAAAAGGTGACCATAAGATCGGACTCGCCGAATTCCCTGACTCTTGTAATGATTGCCTGGGTACTTATGTATTTCATTGAGCGTGTAACCTGGAGGGGCCTGATATAATCCTGGGTATCAGACGCTTTTCACATTGGGACATGAAAAATTCATCGGTCATGCCTGCCATGAAATCTCGAACTATCTCCGCATCACATGTGTTATTTCTGTATTCGGGAGACATCCCCATCAGGTAATCGCCGTATATGTCGGACCCCTCGTCCTTTTTAGCCAGGTCACCTATGTATCTTTCAAAGAGCAGTTCGAACATCAATTTTATCTTCGGGGTCTGTTTCCATGGCAGTTCTACGGAATAGATACGCTCCCGGTTGAACTCCTTAAGTCTCTTAAGCGCCTCCGCCTTCTCTTCACTGAAACATATATAAGGCTTGTCTAGGCTGTTGCCGGCGAGGTCCTCAACCAGCGAATATACAATGGTTCCATTGGTGTCACCGAGAGCGCGCCTGCAATCATCAGGTATGTCGTTCCTCTTTATGACACCCAGCCTTATGGCGTCTTCAATGTCCCGTCCCACATAGCTTATGGTGTCGGCCATCCTTACAACGCAACCTTCAAGTGTCATAGGGAGCATATCCATGTCCGGGTTATCCGCCTTGTCCTTTATCTCCTGATGATATCTCTTGAAATCCTTTTCCCTGTCAGGGTGTAATTCCCGGCTGTGAAGCTCCCCGTTATGGCACAGAATCCCATCAAGGACCTGGAGCGTAAGGTTCCATCCCCTGCCCTTTTTTTCTATCTTTTCCAGGAACCTCACGCTCTGGAGATTGTGCATGAAATAGCCCAGACCGTAACGTCTGGAAAGAATGGAAAGGAACCTTTCTCCGTCATGGCCGAAAGGCGCATGCCCGATGTCATGCCCGAGTGCAATGGCCTCGAGAAGGTCTTCATTAAGCCTCAGCAGGCGCCCGATGGTCCTGGATATCTTGGAAACAAGCTGGACATGAAGGACCCTGTGAGTGATATGGTCGTTCTTGACAAGATAAAAGACCTGGGTTTTGTCTATATACCTGGAATAGGCCAGGGAATGGAGTATCCTGTCTGTATCGAGGGAAAAATTCTGTCTGTGACCGGATATAATATTTTCTTCATCCTTTTCCCTGACCGCCGCGCTGCTCAGACAGGCCCAGGGTGACAGCCTTTCCCCCTCCTCTTTGTCAAGGAGGTTTTTTATTGAATTAAGATCGCCGGCATTGCTCACTTTTCCTTGTCCTCCTTTCCGGCCTTTTTAATATAGACGTCCATAAATTCCCTGATTATTGTCTTACCCCTTCTTTTGAATATCTCGTTGGCCCTGTCTGCAATAATCCTGGACCTTTTATCGATGGCATCCGGGTCAGGGTATTCCCTGCCGTCGGCCTGGTCCTTCCATTTCAGGAGCGCGCCGGTCAGTTTGACCTCCGCTTCTTTGGCCATTTTTTTTAAACCGTCCTTTATATCCTTTTTTTCCATTGGTCTTCTCCCGTAAAAGTTCAGGGCTATTCATGCGTTGATATAAAAATTTGAAACCGTATAAAACATTTTAGTTCTTACTTGGAGGGAATGCAATATTTCTTGAAGTTTTATTTGAGGATGATTAGAGGATAACGCAAAAGGACAGATAATAGTCTCTTGAAACGACGGGACGATAAGTCGCCGACAGGTATTGGAGGCCAAGGCACAGGTCTCCAATCCTGATAATCAGGTTGTCATGCAATGATTGCTGTTCGGGTACTATCATCAATTACCTCATGAGGATGAAGAGGAATGCGCATGTGATGACAAACTCCGTAAGATAGACATCAAAACATTCTGCAAATTTTTTGAGTATGATCGTCTCGCCTTTTTTGAAAATAATCTTTTTCATATCGATATCTCCTTTCATATATTGTGTGTTTGACTATATAGTCGAGTGATGTGGCTCGGAGGTTACAAAAAATTTCAGGCGCTGATAATAGAAGGGCATTAAAGACCCTCTCAGGCGTCTCCAATGCCCTAAACATAAGTTGTTGCCTTATGAAAGTCCCGGCGGACAATGCAGGGATCAAAGACAATATTTACTCTTCTTATCAGGCCTATCTCAAAATTATAAAAAAGAATCCCCCGATAATAGCGAGCACAAAAAGGATGCCAAAAAAATATTTTTCAATCTTTTCAAACAATGATTCATGAAATGAATCATTATGTTGCAACTCTAATGTTGATTTTCTCATTTGGTTTCCTCCATATTAAACATTGTTGATAAGACATTTGATCTATACGACTTCCAGGTTGTGGGGTTTTAATGATTGTCTATTCTGCGAATTTTGTATGAGCATCAATAAGGAAATGATATGGTGCAGGAATTACAGAAGAATGAGTTAATACATCAGGGAAAGGATTTTGAGATCCAAAAACTTTAGGATGCAGTATATCATTTTCCTATATTTAATCAAGAATTATTGTCTTTGTCGTCTTTGGTGATATGGGTTGCCCCTGGTTTTGCATATACCGGTTGCCCCTGGCTAAAACCTGTTTTATCCGAATAAAAGGGCATGGACAGATCATATTTGTCTCCCGAAAGAACTGCGTTGATAGGATAGGGCGAGTTTTTCTGGAATACCTTCAGCATGGGCGCGTTGTCCGCGAGGACTGTGGCATTGAAGCCCTCCAATCCGTTTTTCTTGGCAATATCAATAAGCATCCGGTACATATAAGACCCTATGCCTATTCTGCGGTATTTTTCTTCCACAGCGAATGCCACATCCGCAAAGGACCTGTCAGGCCACCTGATATAACGGGCTTCGGCTATAATGCGCTCATCCTGCGGTCCCCCTGCGAGCGCTACAATAGATATAATATGGCGATGATCCACTGTGACGTATTCCTGCATCTCCTCGTAAGGCATCGCGTCAATGGGCGCAAAATATCTCAGGTATTTGGATTCATCGGACAACCTGTAAAAGAACCTGCGCATCTCATCTGCATCCGACGGTTTGATGGCCCTGAACTGCACATTCAGGTCTTCCTTGAATATCCTGTAATGGGTGAGATGGTCGGGGTATAACCTTCCGGATTCCTCAAAATAGACCTGGCCGGGATAAAGGATATGGGCCTCCTTGGCCCTGCGTACAAGCTCAGCGCGGTCATCAGGGTGAGCGATGTCTATCAGCGCGAATGCGCGTTCTCTTATGGTTCTTCCCTTAAGGGAAGTAATGCCGTATTCGGTAACAACAAGGTCAAGAGATTCCTTCACGATTGAAAAATGATTTGGCCGGTCATAAACCGACAGGATTATGTTTGACTGATTGGTAAGGTTTCTGCTGGGGAGCGCGAAAATAATCCGGCCTCCCTTTGAGAAGGTCGCGCCTCTTAAAAATTCAAGCGCCTCGGCTGGACCGGCGCTTATATAACCCTTTCCGCTGTGTAACGACACCTCGCCTGTCAGGTCCACCTTTCTTGCCGGAAGGATGCAGATGAAATTATCTATGGTCAGGATCCTCGTGGGGTCAGCGACTACATCAATCCCCTGAAATTCAAGAATCGGATTATTGTCAAGCCATTTTACAAGCTCCTCCGTACCAACTGCATAGGAGAAGAGGCATTTGTTTTTGAAGATGGATTTTCTTTTATTTGAAACCGCGCCGCTTTTTATAAGATCCATTACAGCATCAGTAACAAATGGAGAATGGATCCCGAGGTCTCTTTTATTAACAAGGTGTTTGCAGATAGCCTCATATAAAGGCCCTATGCCGAATGAAAGACAGCTTCCATCATCAATCAGAGATGCCACATTTTCTCCGATCTTCTGATATACATCATTGACCTCCCATCGAGGGAAATAAATAGGAGGTTTAATGCCTTCAACAAGAAGGTCAAAATCATTGATGTGTACAACGGTGTCCCCGCTTGTCCTTGGGACATAATGATTGATCTCTCCCACCACAAGATCGGCCTTCTCTATGGCCTGCCGCGCCACGTCAACAGCCAGTCCCAGGCTGCAGAATCCTTCGTTGTCGGGAGGGGTAATCTGAATAAATGCCACATCAATCCTTATCCTTCCGCTTTCAAAAAGGCGCGGGATGGCGGAAAATCTGGAAGGTATAAGATCCACAAGGCCGGCGGTGATGGCCTTGTTTGCCACCAGCCCCCCGAAAAATGTCTTTAAACGGAAATG
>JAFGIC010000180.1 GCA_016929815.1 Deltaproteobacteria bacterium | reverse complement strand
TAAGTTACAAAATTGCCCATAAGGCTAATTAAGCATTATTGACTTATATTTTGGGGGCGACGTAGCTTGCTGGCAAACTTGGGTTAGCTTTTACGGAAATGTAATGTTGATACTATTATGAGACGGTTAATAAGAAGCGGAATTCGATTATCGGTATCCGTTTTCCGATAAAAAATTGACTACAGCGCTCTCTATTGCCTCGGCATCTTTTTTCATATTTTGGGCCTTCTCCATAGTGTAGTTTACCGGCCAATGAACAGGATAACGGGTGTCGATATAGGCTGTATTAAGCCTTGCACATTCTTCATTAAGAGATAACATGTCGGGATTTTCTGACGAACAAATGGATAATAGTCTCATCAGATTATAGGTCTTTTCGAATTCAAGATCATAAGCGACAATATATGCTTTTAAAAATTTTTCAGCTGCCTGGTGGAAATGAAAGCATATCTGTGCAAAATAATTACTGCTTTCCTGAAGGGTGCTCCGAGCAAAATTGAGATCTTCACCTGCTTTTTGAAGCCATTCTCCGACAATTTTAGGATCAGCCATAAATGACCTTTCCTTCTTTGAAAATTTTTTTCACAAAGGGATCGCCAAGAGATAACCGGTCTTGAACCTCTTCAGGTTTGTATATTATGTAATCAACAGCAGTATCGGCTCTTATAAGATGATATATTTCCAGCAACCTGTCATCGCCATAATGGGGAACATCCTTTTTAATAATGAATAGATCAATATCATTTGCCTTACCCTTGCCCCACACGGCAGAGCCGAATAGAATAATCTTCTCGGGGTGATATTTTTTGATTAGCTGATCTTTAATATCGGCTATCTCATTATCAATTTCCGATGTATTCATGTTAAACATGCCTTAAAGATGATAGAAAAATTGATTTTAACAAATTAAAGTATATGGAGACCCGCATTGTGTGTCAATTGAAATCTGCCTGTAAGTTAATATCATTGTAAACCAGTTAAAAGCGCAGTCCTTTCCAATATGCTTCAAAAGGGCCTATTCCTTTTTGAATTTAATGCGCATTTGTAGTTATCATCTTTTATTATCTCTATAAAGGCCATTGTTCTTATTTCTCCTGGCTTACTGTTTTGTAATATTCCACTGAATCTTCGCGTTGTTTCTTGAGAAAGCTGTTCAGAGCATCAAACTGAGAGGAAGGCGTGTGTTCTCTTCATTCAAAGTTGTCATCACTGCTGTTTGCAATCGATTGCCTTTCCTGCCTTTGAATCATTCTTTTCAGGCCATTCTCATAGTTATCGTGCTTCTTATTCAGATACCCTTTTAACAGCACTGACTGAGATGGAGATAAGATGCCCTGAGCAGCCTTGATAAATGCCTCATTATAACCTTTATGCATGCTCAATATCTCTGCTATATTATTTTCAGTATATATCTCTGAGGGGAATAATATTTTGGCGTCTTCATTGTCGGTCCCGGAATAGATCAGTTCTTTCTGCGTGGCCTCAATAAGCGCCTTTTCCTGGGCTTTGGTTAGTTTATCATCCGATCCGAGCGATGCCGCAAAACTTCTAACGTCATTAATTTCATCAAATGCATTCTTATATGCCTTATATTTTTCATAAACTCCCTTTCCCAGGGATTCGATTATTTTTCTCTCCTCCTCATCATTAATGTCTTTCTTTAACCGTTCAAGCTCAACCCTTTTCTCCTCCGAAGGTGTTGTTTCATAGAGCTTCCTATAGAAATCCCTTAGCGCCACCCTGTTATTAAACAATATATCCTTGAACCTTTCCAATCCTTCAGGGGTAAGATCCAGTCCCCTGAAAAGATAATCATACTCATCATCAAGTGCATCCCTCAGATATCTGTCAGCCTGTAAATCATAAGTGCTGTTATTTTCTGTTTGAGCATCAGACAACTGCTTCCAGACATAATCGAGTTCCTCTTCTGCGGCATTGAGCTGATATGTGAGCTCGTTGATATCGGCATTGCCTGTTGAAGTGCTTATCCTGCCAATGCCGGTTGGTTGCGACTGATCTCTATTTTCCTGCAAGTCACTGTCTTTGCCGTATATTTGATTGTTTGTTGTCTCATGCTCTGCAAATGCCCCGTAAATTTTAGCAGTTAATTTCCTGTTCTGATAATACTGCCGGATATTGAGGGCGATGGATGCAACCAACAAAAGGCATATAATGATGACGACGAAATTTATTATCTTGTTTCTGTCCAATTGCATGTCTTTTTTAAAATTTTAATTATCCGAGTAAAATTCAACTCTTTATTCTGATTTCTCCTCAGTACTATCTTGAGCCGATGAAGAGCCGTACCTCATGGCCTGCATTTCCATATACAGTTCATTTTCCTCACGCTCTTTTCTGAGATATTCCTTAAACTGTTCCAGCTGTGATGAGGATAATATGTTTTGGGCTGCCTTGATATACGCATCCTGGGAACGGGCATATTCATTTATACTTCGCTCTATCTCGTTTTCCTTATACTGTTCCGATGGAAATAAAAACCTGTCTTCCTCATTGTTCATTTCTGAGATATATTTTACTTCTTCATGCATAGCATCGATGAGCATCTGCTGTTGGGGTCCGGTCAATTTTTCATCTTCGTTGAGTGACACAACGAAGTTTTCGACATTATACCTTTCCCCCCATGTCTCCTGATATCTCCGGAATTTTTCATAATCTTCATTTCCCAGGGATTCCTTTAATTTTAACTCGCTATCCTCATTAAGGGTCTTCTGGCGTGCTTTAAGCTCTGTCCTTTTTTCCTCGGAAGGCGTTACGCTACCCATCTCCATGTAGAAATCGGAAGCGGCCAACTGATTATCCACTAATATATCCTTCAATTCTTCCTGTCTCTCAGGAGAAAGGTTCAATATTTCAAAAAGGTCGCTATACTGGGAATTAATTACGCTTCGCGTTATATTTCTATAGGAAGGCTCCTCGTGGTATTTCCTCTGGCGTTCTAAATCATTTTTCCTTAATTCGGCCTTCCTGGCATCTTCATCAGCCAATTGCTGATGGACCATATCGAGTTCCTCCTCGGCTGCGTCGAGGTGATAGTTGAGTTCACCGATATCTGTATCGGAAGATATATTATCTCCAGCCTCAATTGGCTTTTGAGCGTTTTTTCCCTTAACAGCGGTCTTTTCCAATGATATTGCGTTGCCTGTGGATTCATAATTTCTGGATATTTCCGGTGTTCCGCCTCTAGATAATAGCTTGATCACACGATACTGATAGAGGTTGTAGCCTATTAATACGATTGTAGAAATACAGATCAAAGCCAGGGCAAGATTTTTTATTGCCTTTTTAGCATCCATTTATTCCTCCTTATCGGTATTTATCTGAGACATTGTCTTGCGGTTTTCCTCAAGCATATCTCTAATACTTTTTAAATAAGCCTTTAACTGATCCGTCTGGGCATCTGACAGGATGCCTTCAGCTGCCTCGACATATGCCTCGTGCATGAGTTCGGTTCTTTTCATGTTTGCCTCAATATCTTCCTCGGTCATCTCAGACTGTGATTCGCTTTTTGTATTTGTGTTCACCATGGAGGCCTTGACCTTTTCACGATTATTGTACATGGCATTAATCAGTTCCATCTGCTGGTCATCGGTCAGTCTCTCGTCTGAACTGAGGGATCCGTCAAATTGGGTGACCCAATGGACCTCAGCGCCCCTTTCCCCATACTCCTGGTATGTTTTAAAATTCTCATCTCCAAGCAGATCAGCAATCTTTGTCTTATATTCATCTCCCGGATCCTTTGAGCGCGTTACATGCACTATTTGTTTGCCTCTGACCGGGTCATCTATTAACTCCACGCT
Organism: Deltaproteobacteria bacterium; assembly: GCA_016929815.1. Lineage (GTDB taxonomy): Bacteria > Desulfobacterota > DSM-4660 > Desulfatiglandales > HGW-15 > JAFGIC01. The sequence goes on along the minus strand of JAFGIC010000180.1, from coordinate 1,888 downwards.
TTGTTCCATGGATGCCATCTCTTGATCCAGCAATATCTCCATAAATCTTTCCTGGTTTTCAGGGGCAAGGTTCAATCTTTTTAAGAGGAGGGCGTATCGTGAATCAAGACTGGCTTTCAGCACATTTCGCATGCTCTTTTTGCTGGCCGGATCTTCAAGTCGCTTCCTGGCAAGCTCCAGTTCCTTTTCCAATAATTCCGCCTTTCTGGCTTCTTCAGCGGATATCTGATTATGGATCATGTCCAGTTCTTTTTCCCTAGCGTCAAGCCTCTCTTCAAGTTCGCTTATGTTTGCGGTGGCATCAACTGTAGGTGTGTCAGGCATGTTTTTATTGGCGACATTTTCGTTGCTTTCGGATAAGACTCCTTGTTCATTGCCTCTTTGGATGTCTTGGACTGTTTCAGGTGTTTTGTCTGACCCTTTTCCTGCATACTCTTCAGAACTACCACCTTCGGATAGTTTCCTGACCTGTTGATTCTGGTAGATACTCAGACCGATTAAAATCAACAGTATGAGACATATCAGCCCTATGACAATCTTTTTATTTCCGGATTCCATTCAGCCCTCCTTCATTGAATTAATCAATCAGGTTTTTATTATTGTTTTAGCCTTGGCGATGGTGGAAGGCGTGAATCCAAGCACCATGTCATTCCCGCGCAGGCGGGAAATTAGACACGCCGTCATTCCCGCGAAGGCGGGAATCCATTTTATAGAATTGTCTCATACAGATCCTTCCAATCCGGGTTCATCTTCTCAATCAATTTCACCTTCCACTCTCTATTCCATTTCTTCATCTTCTTCTCACGTGTAATTGCGGATTCCATATTCTCATGCGGTTCATACCAAACCAAATGGTGGAGATCATAACGCTTTGAAAAACCTTCTACGACACTATTTTTATGTTGCCATACCCTTTTTGCTAATTCTGAAGTAACACCGATATAAAGAGTGCCGTTTCTTTTATTTGAAAGGACATACACATATGGCTGTTTTATCATTCGATACTCCATTGATCGCAAAACTTGGATTCCCGCCTGCGCGGGAATGACGAGAGACGCAAACCTGGATTCCCGCCTTCCACCATGGCCTTGGCGACGGTGGAAGGCGGGAATCCACATGCTGAAAATGTATGCTCATGTATCAAGTGACATACTTATTAGAGCCTTTCCTGTGCTTGGTTAGGGATTCGGTATGACGCATGATACTACACTAATCTTGGGTGCAGGAGTTCATTAACTCAATACTCAGTTCCCTCGCCTGTGCTAGTATGTATAGTCTGCCCTCCGTACATCTGTGCGGTCATCTTTAATGCCGATTCGGTCATATCGCTTCGGTTTTTAAGATATGCCTTAAATTGTTCCATCTGTGTTGCGGACAATGTGACGCCTGCTCCTTTTATATAGCCATCAAAGGTTCGGTCATTCATATCCATCATCTTTGCTATACCCTCATCATTTATCTCTGAGAGAAAGGTTACGCTTTCTTCTTCCCAATCCTGCCTGGAGTAGATATCTTTCCGCTCCTTGTACATTGAACCTATCAATGACTCCATCTGCGCCTCGGTCAGCTTCTCGCCTTCGCCGAGCGATTCCGCAAATCCCGAAAGAACCTGTCTTTCCGAGAGGGTGTCCCTGTAGGATTCATATGTGTTGAAGTCACCGCTATCCAGCAATGCGCTTACTTTTGCATCAAATTCCTTTTTAAGCTCTTCAGCTTGCTGCCGGACTTCCTCTCTTTTTTCCTCTGATGGCTCTGCGCCAAGGGTATCCAGGTTGGTTTCTAAAGATACCATCATCTGATCCAGAAGAAGCTCTTGGAATGCATCCTGTTTTTCAGGGGTAAGAGCCAATTTCTTGTATAGTGATCCATAAATGGAATCAAGCATCCC
>JAFGIC010000024.1 GCA_016929815.1 Deltaproteobacteria bacterium | reverse complement strand
TGGCCGACATGAGATGATATCATCAGATAGTTGTTGTTCCCCACAATAGTAATCCGGTCCTGCTTGGTTGTAGCCCTGTTTATCGTGCAGTATTCCCTCAGGATATTGTCATTGCCGATCTGCACCCCTGTTTCTTCCCCTCTGTAACCTATATCCTGGGGCGGAGACCCTATGGAAGCAAAGGCATATATCATGTTTCGTTCGCCGATCACTGTATTGCCTTCTATAACAACATGCGGACCGATAATAGTATCCCTTCCGATACTGACATGATCGCCGATGATACTGTAAGGTCCGATCTTAACCCCAGGGGACAATTCGGCGCCAGGGCTTACAATAGCAGAGGGATGTATTTCCATTTTCATCATACCTTTACTGTCCGATCTGCGCCATGAATTCAGCCTCGGCAACAAGGCTGTCTTCAACAAACGCCCTTCCTTCCATCTTCCATACCCTGTTGCCCGTCCGCAGGGGCTTAAGCTCAAATTTAAGCTGGTCTCCCGGTACGACCGGCCTGCGGAATTTGACCTTATCGATGCTCATGAAGTATATGGATTGGGAACCGGCTTTATCAATTCCTTCATTGACCGATATCCTTGCCAGTATCCCTCCAACCTGTGCCATAGCCTCGACGATCAGTACTCCCGGCATAACCGGATTCTCCGGAAAGTGCCCCTGAAAAAACTCCTCATTCGAGGTTACATTTTTAATTCCCACTATCCTCTTTCCCGGTTCCAGTTCTGTTATCCTGTCAACCATAAGAAATGGATATCGATGGGGAAGGTACTTTATAATATCCTGGTAATAAAGAGGTAATTCCATTATTTCTCACCCTATCTTAAAATTCATCTCAAGGCTTAATAATAGAGATTTCAAATCTGAAATTTGAAATCCCCAATTATTTCAGAGCCCTGCGCCTTGCGCCCTGTGCCTTGCACCTGGTTTATTTTAATTATCCTTTCCAGACCCCTTGACCCTCTTCTCAAGATCTCTTAAGCGGTCATTTATCTCCGGCAGTCTGGCTATCAGGCTGCTCACCCTCATCCAATGCCTGTGGGGCATAGTAGGATCCCCCAGAACCGTCTCTCCCGGCGCGATTGATTTTCGAACGCCGGCGCCTGACCCTATTACAGCCCCGTCTCCTATATCGATATGGTCCACTATCCCGACCTTGCCTCCGATAACAACATTTCTCCCGACGCGAACGCTTCCTGCTATCGCCGTATGGGCTACCAGGATGGAATTTTCACCGATCATTACATTATGGCCGATCTGGATCAGGTTATCCATCTTAACGCCTTTCTGTATCCATGTCCTTCCGTTGGCAGCACGGTCAATAGTCGTGTTGGCGCCTATCTCAACATTATCGTCAATCTGAACAATCCCCAGCTGTGGGACCTTGACATGTTCCGAACCGTCCTGAGCATACCCGAATCCGTCGCTGCCTATTACACATCCTGCATGGATAATCACGTCCTCCCCGACAATGCAATCGCGCATTATGGATACATTAGGGTATATCACGGTCCGGTCCCCTATCCTGACCCTGTCGCCTATGAAGGTTCCAGGAAAGAGAGTTACATTATCCCCGATAACAGCCTCTTTCCCCACATACACATTCGGATAGATAGATACATTCTTACCTGTCATGCCTGTTTCTTCAATAAAGGCATTTCTGCTTATGCCGTCAAACCTGGAAACAGGGGGCGCGAAAAGAGCCGCTGCCTTCGCGTAGGCCAGTTTTGGATCGGTTACTACTACCTGAGGTCCTTTATAACCTTCTTCATGCGAAGAGACAATCAGGGCAGAGGCCTTCGTTTTTTCAAGATAATCCCTGTAGCGGTTGTCAAAATAAAATGATATCTCTCCAGCAGACGCCTTATCAATGGAATTGATGCCGATTATGGATACGTCGCCGTTTCCTATGATGTCGCCTTTGATAACCCCGGCAATATCCCTGAGGATTTTTTCCAATTCACCGCCCCCTACGGCTTGACCTTGTTAATTTCCTTGATTACCTGATCGGTAATATCCAGCGCGCCGGAGGCAAAGATTATTCCGGCGCTCGACTTCTCGAGCACAAGATCATATGACTGCTGCTTGCCCATGCTTTCAATTACTGCATATATCTCATTAAGGATCTTTTGAGTCGCATTCTGCTGGGCTGTCTGCTGCTCATCCTCCAGGTCCTCCGCAAGATAAGTAAGCTCCCTGCTCTTCTTGTTATATTCGCTCTGCTTGCTCGCCTTGGCATCCGTGCTCAGCATGAGGCTCTGCTTCTCGATCTCTTTCTGCAGTTCGGCCAGCTCCTTCTGTGCATTGACATAACGCTGCTGCATGGCCAGTATTTCCTGCTTGAGTGCCTCGCTGACCCTCTTCCCCTCATTTGACTCTACCATGCACCTTTGGATGTCAACTATAACAACCTTGGCGGCCTCGGCAGCCGTCACACTGTTATAAGAAATAAAACAAAGTATTATCGCGGATAAAATCGCTATTTTTTTCATTATCTATCCCCTTTCTTTATGCTTAATCATAAGACATGCTGAATTCAAACTCGCCGGCGCTCTCTCCCGGTTCCCTGTCCAGTTTTATCCCGTATTCCAGAATCAGGGGTCCCATCGGAGACCACCATTTAATGCCGAAACCGGCGGACCTCTTAGCCCTCTGTCTCCATCTCTCGTTTTCATTGAATGCATTTCCCGCATCAAAAAAGAAAAAGCCTATTACACCCTGCTCCTCCATGATGGGTATCCTGTATTCGATATTGCCGAGCCACATCTTTTCACCGCCTAACGCATAACCTGTTTCCGTGTCAATGGGGCTGATCGAATAGGCGTCATACCCTCTTACAGATCCGGTGCCGCCAAGCATGAACCTTTCATAGATGGGCAGTTTTCCTCCGCTGCGCTCCTGCACCAGACCGCCTGTCCCCTTAAACATCAGGACATGGTTCCACCATATCGGGAAAAACCATTGTGAAACGGCAGTATATTTATTATAGGCGGAAGTGCCGCCCATGGCACCGCCTGCATATTCCATGTAAAGGCTGTTTACAGATCCCTTGCTCGTGGTCCATATCCTATCTCTTGAGTCCCTGGAGATGCCGGAAGTCAAGCTGCTTGTGGTATTCTTACCGATCATGTCCTGGAAATAGGGGGAGTAGCTGGTGTATATACTTGTAACATAGGCATCATCGTAGGAATAGCTTACCGAACCCCTCGTATAATCATCGATCCCAAGGAGCCATGCTACCCCCAGAGATGCCCCTTTACTTTCCTTTGTATAATCATCATAATCCGTTTCAGTATCATACAGGTTGACGGTTCCCGATATCTGCCTGTCAAACAGCCAGGGCTCCGTAAATTTCAGGTTATAGGTTGTTGACAAGCTTCCTATGGACGCGTCAATGCTCGCGCTCTGCCCTCTTCCGAAGAGGTTGTCCACGGACACGCCGAAGGACGCAAACAACTTGTAATAGGAGCTGTATCCTGCGCCGATTGAAAATTGCCCCCTGTTTACATCTGTGACCTGCACATCCAGGACCATGAGATCATCGTTGCTCCCCTGTTTTGTCTCTATCTCCGGGTTCTCCAGATATGTCAATCGATAAAGACGGTTTTTGCTAAGCTCCAGCTTTGAGCTGCTGAAATAATCGCCTTCAACAAGCTTCAATTCACGTCTAAGAACCTTGTCCCTTGTATTGAGATTTCCGTTAATATTAATCCTCTCTATGCGCACCTTCTTGTTCTTATTAGCATTGAAGGTGACATCTATCTTGCTCTCCTCTTCATTCTCAGGCGCGGAATAGTTGATGTCAGCGTAGGCGTATCCTTCATCCGCATATATATTTTCCAGTATGTCTATATCGTCAAACAGGGCCTGACGGTTGAAGTACTCCTCCTTGTTGAGGGTCAGCTGCGCAAGCATCGCCTCTTCGGGTTTAACAAGATCCCCCGTGATGCTGACATCGCCGACCCTGTATCTGTCGCCCTCGATGATATTGAATGTGAGAACCAGGCCTTCTTCTTCCTCATCATATACGACATCCGGATCCCCGATCTTTGCGTTGATATACCCCTGATTTTGGTAAAAGGACGACAATTGATATACGTCATACTCCAGCTTTGCCTGTTCAAGCACTCCTGAGTTGGTCAGCCAGTAAAAAAAACCCTTTTTCTTAGTCTTCAAAATCTTTTTAAGCTCTTTATCCTTAAATACCTCGTTTCCAAGAAATTCTATCTTGGTTATGTGCACCTTTTCCCCTTCCTCTATCACGTAGGTGAGCACAGCCTCGTTATTCGGGAGTTCCTGCACCTTATAACTGATATCGGCGTTGTAGTACCCGTTCTTCCTGTAATATTCCTGAAGCGTGTTAATACTCTGTTGCACATCGCTGAGGTTAAGCACCGCAAATTTCTTAACGCTTATCTCCTCGTTAAGCTTGTCTTCCTTGTATTTTTTATTGCCTTCGAAGGTTATATTAGTGATAAAGGGTTTCTCATCTACAATGAATGTTATTGCCATCCCGTTGACCCCTTCTTCCTTGTCAACCCGGACATCCTCAAAATATCCCATCGAAAGGATGGACCGTATATCCTGATTCAGCGCAGCTTCATCGTACCTGTCGCCCTTTTGCGTATCGATCCTCGTCAGGATTGCATCACTCTCAATGCGCTCATTTCCCTTAACGTTGACATCAGCGATAAAAATTATACCGGAGATATAATAATCAATGCCCTCGGCTATCTTATCCGACGCATCAATAATCTTGTCCATGCTGTCAACCGACATGGAAATTGAGTATGGCGCCCTGTCAGTGCCTGCTCCGGCAGCCTTTATATCCAGACTTATCCTCTCCTCCAGACTTGTAAAAACGCCTGAAACAACCCAGTCCGCCCCAAGATCCCCGGCTATTGCGATTAAATCATTCTCGTCCGAGATTGGCCCAAAGGCCATAGGATGGTTATTAACGGCATCGACCGGGAGAATCTGATAACCGTTTTCTGCGATGCTTGAAGCGAATATCTGCTGAAGGCTCGTCCCCAGATTCTCAGGAGCATCAGATGCGTTAATCACGAACGGCATAACCGCAACCTTGCCTTCGTCCTGCGCATAGGCCGTGAAGGCCGTCATGAGAAAAGGTATGGCGGTAAATAATAAGCCGATTATGATTGAGCGTTCGGCAACACGCGATCTGCGATAATTCCTATTGAATACGTCCATCTGCAATCTCCAGTGTTTTTGACATTTTTCCCGCCAGCTTCTGATTGTGCGTTACAATTACAAGACTCAAACCCTGCTCCTCTTTAATGCGGACAAGCATGTCTATTATCTCTTCTCCCGTGATCCGGTCAAGGTTGCCCGTGGGTTCATCAGCCAAGAGGATCTTCGGCCCCATGATCAGGGCCCTGGCAATTGCCACACGCTGCTGTTCACCGCCTGAAAGCTCACCGACCCTGTGACGCATCCTGTCGCCCAGGCCGACATCTTTTAATATTCCTATCGCCTTTTCCTTTGCCGCCTTTGCGTCAGATCTGGAAATCAAGGCCGGCATCATTGTGTTTTCCAGGGCATCGAATTCGGGAAGCAGGTGGTGAAATTGAAACACAAAGCCTATCTCATGATTTCTTATGTGGCAAAGCCTTGCTTCCTCCATATTCCAGACATCCTGCCCCTCAAAAAGGATATTTCCTTGGGACGGAGGGTCAAGTGTCCCCATTATATTCATAAGGGTCGATTTCCCAGCGCCCGATGCCCCGACTATAGCGATACTGTCTCCCTGCTGAATAATAAAATCTATGCCGTTCAGGACATTAATGATATTGCCGTTCAGCGTAAATGACTTGTGTATATTTTTCAGTTCAAGCAATTAGAACCTCGTCAAAAATTGCATGTCCGACGTCACTCATACCTTAACGCCTCAACAGGATTCATCCTGGAGGCGTGCCATGACGGGTAAATAGTGGCCAGAAAGGCTATGACAACAGCCGCCAGGGTTACAAGGGATACATCCATGTAATCTACACTCACAGGAAGCCTGTCGATATAATAGATATCGGACGGCAGGCTTATCGGTATCTTTTTAATAAGCTCGCATATGCCCAGGCCAGCTATGAGCCCCCCCAGTGTGCCCGCTATTCCTACAAAAAGGCCCTGCAGCATAAAAACACGCATGATACTCTTTTTTGTAGCGCCCATAGCCCTGAGTATGGCTACATCCCTGGCTTTTTCAATCACAACCATGACAAGGGAACTTATGATATTCAAGGCGCCTACAAGTATGATCATAGTAAGAATTATAAACATTGTGTACTTTTCCAGCCTGAGTGCTGAAAAAAGGCTCCTGTTCCTTTTCTTCCAGTCCTGGGCATAAAACTGGTAGTCCAGGGCCTCATTTATGGCGTCTCCGACAACATCGGATTGTTCCGGGTCTTTAACCTTAACCTCTATGTTGGTTATCCTGTCATCGATCCCCAACAGGTCCTGCGCCTCTTTGTTGGAGACAAAAACCATCAACTGGTCATATTCATACATCCCTGAATTAAACAGGCCCGTAACCAGGTATTCCTTGCTGTTGGGGATCCTCTTCAATGGGGTCACTTTTCCCTGGGGCGCAGTCAACTTTATTTCATCCCCTAAAGAAATGCCATAATATTTGGCGAGTTCGATGCCGATTATTACCCCGGGTTTTCCGTCATAGGTCCCTTCAAGGGATGAAAGCCTGCCTTCCTTTACCATATTTTCAATATCCATGACATCCCCGGCGCTTTTGATATCAACGCCCCTTAATGCCGCGCCCGTGGAATACCCTCCGCTGCTGGTCACCATTACCTGATCATATATGGAAGGCGTTACCGCTACGACTCCCTTAATCTTTTTAATTGCATCCAATGTTTCGTTATAATTATCAAATGACCCCAGGTAATTTCTTATCAGAATATGGGAGTTCACACTCATGATCTTGGAAGTAAGATCGGCCCTGAAGCCGTTCATGACCGACAGCACTACAATAAGGGCCATCACTCCGGCCATCACCCCGGCCACGGAAATAACCGATATAATGGAGATGAATGCCTGTTTTCGTTTGGCCTTGAGGTATCTGACAGCTAAAAAGAGTTCAAAGTACATTGGGACCCGATTGAAAATTTATTTCTGAATGATTAAGCCTATGTTCATTATGCCGATTAACGTCTTGCCTGCATCCGGATAAATGTAAAAACCCTTTCAGGTCTTGCTTATTACTGGCAGCTGAGCGCTGAAAGCTCAATTTCCCTATCTCGCCCTCATGTGCGGGAAAAATATTACATCCCTTATCGAAGGAGAGTTCGTCAGGAGCATAACCACCCTGTCAACCCCTATGCCCTCTCCTGCAGTGGGCGGAAGCCCGTGCTCCAGGGCGTTGACAAAATCCTCGTCCATGTACTGGGCCTCTTCATCGCCCTCCTCGCGCATGGCAACCTGCTGCATGAATCTCTCGCGCTGGTCAACAGGGTCATTCAGCTCCGTGAAGGCATTGGCCATCTCCTTGCCGTCTATAAAAAGCTCAAACCTGTCTGCGATCTCCGGATTTTTATCGTTCCTTCTTGAAAGGGGCGATATCTCGATCGGATAGCCATAAACAAATGTGGGGTTTATCAGCTGCGGCTCCACCAGTTCATCAAAGATATTTGCGAGCACCTTGCCCGGTTTGTCATTCTTTGTAAGCGTAATATTATGTCCCTCGCAAAACTTGACGGCTGCTTCGGGATTTGTCAGCACATCCTCTTTTACCCCTGCCATATCCCTCAGGGAATCCATAAATGATATCCTCTTCCAAGGCGATAAAAAATCCAGGGTCTTTCCCTGGTATTCAATAACGTTCCTCCCGAGTGTCTTTTCAAGGACATAATTAAAGAGCTCCTCGGTAAGAAGCATAAGGTCCTCGTATGTGGCATAGGCCATGTAGAATTCAACCATGGTAAATTCCGGATTATGGCGTACGGATATGCCTTCATTCCTGAAGTTCCTGTTTATCTCGAACACCCTTTCAAAACCTCCCACCACAAGCCTCTTCAAATAGAGTTCAGGGGCTATCCTGAGATAGAGATGCATCCCCAGCGTATTGTGAAATGTCTTGAATGGTCTGGCCGTGGCGCCTCCGGGGATGGGCTGCATCATCGGGGTCTCGACCTCAAGAAAACCCCTTTGGGTAAAAAATTCACGGAAGCACTGGATTATCCTGCTTCTTAAAAGAAAAACGTTTTTAACGTCATCATTAACAATAAGGTCAAGGTAACGCTGCCTGTATCTTGTCTCCACATCGGTCAGGCCGTGCCACTTCTCAGGAAGGGGTTTTATGGATTTCGTTAAAAGCGTTATTTCATCGGCAAGGATGGTCAGTTCCCCTGTCCTGGTCTTAAAAAATGAACCCTTAATCCCGATAAAATCGCCTATGTCCGTCAGCTTGAATACACCGTATTGCGCCTCGCCGATCTTGTCTTTCCTGACATAGGCCTGTATGCGTCCCGTGCTGTCCTGTATATGTATAAAGGATGCCTTTCCGAAATTTCTTATGGCCATTATCCTGCCGGCCATTGAATAGACCTGATTTCCCTCCTGCAGTGCCTCCTCTGCAAGATCCTTAAACCGTTCAACCGCCTCTGAGGCTGTTATATCGTATCTGTAACCTGCGGGATAGGGATTTATCCCTTGTTCCCTCAGCATTTCCACCTTTTTTATCCTCTCTTCATAAACCGAACCTGTCTTTTCCATGCGAAATCAATCCTGTTAAAATATCTTATCAGCCTCAGTCCCTATGCTTAAAGATCCCTATAAGGGTTTTGACACACGGCTGAACATATTGTTCCTGAAAAATACTTCCAGATGAATATTAATTAAATTAATAAGTTGAATCCAGATTTTTTAGTCGAAATAGGTCTGATAGTCAAGGTAAAAGAACCGGTTAAAACTCAAGCGGTTAGGTAAAAAAGGGTCGGTTTTATTTAAGGGATATCATCTTTCTTCAAGGTGACAAGGGTCGCGCCCCAGCCTGAGGCGCCGGGGTCAAGACTGAAATCCATGACAAGGGGGTGTTTTCTGAGGATGGAATGCACCCTGTCCCGGAGTATGCCCTTCCCTTTCCCGTGTATTATCCTTATCTCGAAGATATCCTTTTCGAGGCATGCGTCGATATAGTCCTTTAACAGCTCCGATACATCGCCGGGATTAAAGGTATGTAGGTCCAGGGTGCCGTCAATGGGGATGTGAATTAAATCATCCACGTTTTCTATCAAGAAGATTGCCTTCTCCGGCTTAGCCCTATTTAAATTCAACCTGGTTCAGATAGACAATAATAGGGTGACCCTGTTTGCCTTTGTAATCGCTCAATAGGCCTTTAAACTTGGCGCTCTGTCCCACCTCCAGCATAGCAGCTGATTCCATATCATAGGTCTCAAGCACAATATTGTACCCCTTGTAAAGCGTCCTGTTGCTGTCCGCAATATATACGACCGCCTTCCCCTTCCCGCCTTTAACATTTACTACTTTGCCGATCCAGTAAACTTCCTGGCCCACTATACCCTGCCAGTATGTTTTTACATAGAGGGACGTCTTCTTGTTGAGGTTCAGGTTATCCGCCACCTCTGTAAAACTAAGTGAATTGGACTGTGCTAAGGTTACGGATGCAATGATCAGGACTGCTGCCAAAAAGAAACTGATTCTTTTAATCATGGTAAGCCCCCATTCTAAATATATAAAATTAATGATAACAAGGTATTTTTTTGATTAAATTATATGGAAATTACCCTGACGGGTCAAGTATTAAATCGTCTCTATGTCTTTCTGATTGAATTTAACGCATTAATCCTTGTCCATCAGCTCCAGATTCACCTGGTCTTTAAAATTCCTAACAAGCCCTCCCTCCAGTGCCTTGTAATCTTCTTCACTCTCAAACTCAACGACAAGGTCCCGGTCATCCAAGACCTTTAAGAAACCGTGACTCTTTACGGTCTCAACCACCTTTTTAACGTCAACCGTGACCCAGCCCTGCATCCTCAGGACAAGCTCGTCTCCTTTGAAGGCCCTTTCGATTGTAAGATCTACCTTCCTTTTTTTCGCGTCCCAGCCGATAACCGCCGGACTGATAATAACAGGCGTAACCGGGTCGTGCATTGCAGCGCACGTAAACCATAACCTTGCCCTTATCATTCCTTCCCTCCTGTTCCTGTAAAATCAACCTTTGGCGCCTCTTGCCTTTCTTCAGGGACATCAAAGAAAACCGCCTTTTCAAAGTTGAATATTGCCGCCACAATGTTTGTGGGGAACTGCCTAATCTTCACGTTATATTCCTTCACCGTCTCATTATAACGGCGCCTCTCCACAGATATCCTGTTCTCAGTCCCTGCCAGTTCATCCTGGAGCCTGATAAAATTTTCATTTGCCTTCAGTTCCGGGTATTGCTCCACCACAACAAGGAGCCTGGAAATGGCCGAGGACAATTCATTGTTGGCCTCGATCTTGTCGTCCACGGTCGAAGATCCTGCGATCTTTGAACGGGCCTCGGTAACCTTGATAAATACGCCCTCTTCATGCGCCGCGTAACCCTTTACCGTCTCAACCAGGTTGGGTATCAGGTCATATCTCCGCTGGAGCTGGTTCTCAACCTGCGCCCATGCCTCCTTTACCGTCTCATCCATGGTAACAAGACCGTTATAGGCGTTTTTCAGGTATAACAATGGAGCGCCTATTATAATAAAAACTGCAACCGCAACGATAAGCAAGGTCTTTACTGTCTTACTCATATTATCCTCCCTGTTCATCAACCATATTTGAAAGTTTATGTATCTCGTTAAGGTAGTCTTTAAATATCCTGTTGAGTTCCTTTTCATCAGGCTTGATCTTGCCCTCCCTGATGTGAATAAGCTTCATGAATACGCTGTTTTCCAGGCCGTAAGCATTGGATACGGACAGCACTAATGATCTTCCTCCCTCCGGTATATCGACGTCCTTCATGAAAAGGAGGGCATTGAATATCGCCATGAAGGCGTGGAGGGATTTATTGATGATCTCTTTAAGCGCCGCTTTCCTCCCTGAGCTTCCAATATAGGCCTCTCTTAAAAGCAGGAGCTTGCCCTTGATCTCGCGCTCCGCCTGGAGCCTTATAAATTCCTTCCTGAATGACAAACCCATAAGCACGTCTTTACCATAGACAGGGGTATATTTCCTCCTGAAATTCAGATATTCTATGGGATATACGTCCAATGAAGTCTCGATATATTTCTCGGTCAGAAAAAGCGGCACGGCCACATTCCTTTTTCTCCATTTTCTCACAAGGCTGAAGGCCCTTTCCGGCTCCCTTACTCCTTCTTCCGACAGCACAATCATGAAGTTGATATCCGATCTGCCCGGGATATAATCCCTTCCTGCGGCGCTCCCATAAAGAATGATGCTCAAAAGTTCATCACCATAAACGCCTTTGTAGTCTCCTATAAATTGATCAAATATTTCTTTAGGGTCTTTAGGTATCCTTGACATAAAACCTCCAAATCGGAACAACCATTTTTTATGACAGGATTGCCCGGATTTTAATATCTCTTTCTTATTAGCCGTCTCATAATAGTATCAACATTACATTTCCGTAGAAGCTAATAGATTCCGGCCTTCGCCGGAATGACGGTAGTGTATTCAATTATGAGACGGTCAATAGTATCCTGTTCATCCTGTAAATCCTGTCCAATTTTAAAAGCCTCCTCCTGCGCCTCCGCCTCCGCTCATGCCTCCGCCGAACCCT
>JAFGIC010000179.1 GCA_016929815.1 Deltaproteobacteria bacterium | reverse complement strand
TAACGCGGGTGTGGCCTTTTATTATCCAATACTTGAAACGCCTGCCAAGCGATGGGAAATAGTTTTTAAGGTAAATCTTCTGGGGGCGTTTCTGTGTTCAAAGGCAGCATTGCCGGATATGATAAAGAGAAAAAGGGGAAGTATCATAAATATCTCCTCCCTGGCAGCCGACGAGAGGGACGAGGGCACAGTGCCGACAGGCGTGGCTTACGCTGTCTCCAAGGCAGGTCTTGACCGTTTCACGCTGGGTCTTGCCACTGAAGTGGGAAAGGATAACATAGCCGTCAACGCCCTTAAGCCCCATAAAGTGGTTGACACGGACGGTATGAGGCTGTGGCAGCCGGAGGCAGACAAATCGGAATGGCAGTCCGCCGACATGATGGTAAGAGCGGCTGTTCTGCTTGCCTGCCAGGACAGTAAAGGGATAACGGCTACGATAGCCACAGACAGGGAAATATGCACCTGGCACGGGCTGCATGATTAGGGCAGGACCTTAAACCTTCAATTCTGAAAAATCAGATTTAAATAATAAACAATATCTCCTCCCCGCATGAGGGATGATCAAGGCGGTTTTCATATTTTTCCTTTACAGATGCTTTTTTATGGTTATATATTGAGAACGTTTATCAATAGCGACTGCAGACCGATGTAATGAACAACACGGAAATCGGCTGTCAAACATTAAAAGATCAATCATTTCAATAAGGAGGCTAATATGGCCCTAAAAACACCTCAACAATACATTGAAAGTCTTAAGGATGGAAGGGTCGTCTATATTGACGGCAAGAGAGTGGATGATGTCACGACGCATCCTATCCTCAAAATCACCAACAACTGGGTTGCGACAGACTATGTGATGAACCTTGACCCAAGGTATCAGGACCTGCTTACCGATTTGGATGCGGACGGTGAAAGGGTCAGTTTTGCGTTACAGCGACAGCGGACAAAGGAAGACCTGATGAGGCTCAGGGAGGTTGTGAAACTGTGGGCTCGCACCTGCTTTGGAAAACCCTCAGGGGCGAAATTTGTAGCCAAAGACGGCCTGAACGCGGTAACAGTTGTCAGTCAGAGGATTGACAAGAAATATGGCACGAATTATGCCAAAAATGTGGAGGCATACCGGAAACACCTGCAGAAAAACGATCTTGCCTTTGCCATGGGTCTTACCGATGTAAAGGGCGACAGGTCGCTTAAGCCCTCACAACAGGTACAGCACAAGGATTTTTACGTAAGAATAGTCGAAGAGAGAAAAGACGGAATCATCGTGAGCGGGGCAAAGACGCATATCAGTCAGGTCGCTGCCTGCAATGAGGTCCTGGTCGCACCGTGCCATGCCATGACAAAGGACGACAAAGACTATGCGGTAGCCTTCGGTATCCCGGTAAATACAAAGGGAATCACGATCATTTCGGCAGCGCCCGAGGTAAATGAAGGTTACAGCCTGTTCGATCATCCTATTACCGGCAGCGTGTATATAAACGATGCAATGATAGTCTTTGATAATGTCTTTATCCCCAATGAAAGGATATTCCTGAAGGGCGAATGGGAATTTGCAGGGCAGGTGGCATATATGTTTGCCGATTTCCACAGGTTGAGCGCCGAGACATACAAGGCGATGGAACTGGAGCTCTTTACCGGGGCCGCGGTCCTTATGGCCGAATATAATGGGATTGAAAAAAAGCCTCATATCCGGGAAAAGCTCACATGGCTTGTTATGTACACAGAAATGATTGAAACCCTGGGCCTGGCGGCCGTGGAACACTGCATACAGGAAGAGGGCTCGGACCTGGTTTATCCCAATCCCATGATTGCCAACATATGCAAGTTCCAGTTTGCGGACAACTGGCACCAGGCCACTAAGTATCTCCAGGATATATCAGGCGGCATAGTCGCAACCTGTCCGTCTTCAAAGGATTTTGATAATCCTGAGACACATGACATTCTGGATAAGTACCTGGCAGGCAAGGCTGGAATCCCAACAGAACACAGGCTCCGCATGATCAAGCTTGTGAGGGAGATGAGTTCCAGCTATGAAGACGTCCTGACCATACACGCGGAAGGATCGCTTGAGGCTCAGAAACTCTCCATACTTATAATGGCGGACTTTGACAGGTACAAGGCGGCAGCAAAAAGGGCGGCGCGCATTGACGACGGCAAAAAACATGAACTGTTCGACAATCTGCCGGAGTTTCCGCCGAAGCTGTAGCATAAGGCGACATACATTATTAGACAGGATTAACAGGATTTTAATGATTTTATTATTTCGCAGTTATCGTGTAAATCCTGTCTAATAGTCTTTAATGCCTGCGGCTGATTTTCATTTGACATGCACCGGTTGATTACCTATACTCCCCCAATGTAAAATCTGTTCTTGTCAAAATAATCCATCAAAGGAGAATTGAAAAATGAGCTACAAAATAACACGGGCAAACGAGGCTGCTACATACGAGGCGCCGGGTCATTATGATGTACGCACTACGAGGCTTCATAATCCGGTTGATGTAAATGATGGAAGAATAGTAATGGGTCTTTCACACTTTCTTCCGGGCGGCGGCGCATCAAAAAATGCAATCCCCGTCGAATTTATTTATTACATAATAGAGGGAGAAATGACCGTCACGTTGGCTGACGGCTCCTTTGTCCTGAAGGCAGGCGATTCAATACACTGCGGCCCCATGACGGAAAAGGAGATCAAAAATACAGGCATCATTACTGCCAGGATGCTTGTCATTCTCCTTCCGCCGGTGCAAAAATAGCATCTTTTCTCGATTGAATACTTTAAAAGGCCGGTCTGACGCATTAATATGCGACAGGCGGCCTTTTTTATTAAATTCTTATGGCAGTATCATAGCCGCTTGCTACTGCGTCGATTATCAGGTTCGGGTCATTGCAATCGCCTACGGCGTAGACCTCCTTTGCCGTTCCTTCAAAACTCTTAATCAGGGCGGTATCCGGTTTTAAAGGAAGGGCCGTTGCTATAGTATCCGCCTCGATAGTCCTTCGGTTTCCGTCGGGGGTAGTTATAACGAGCCCCTTGTCGGTTACTTCTTCATACTTAACGCCGGTCAACATCTCGACGCCTTTGTTATCAAGCCAATCCAGGAGAGATATCCTGAGGAGCGGATACACGACGCCTTCAGCCAGTACATCTTCCGTTCCTGTATCCAGTACGGTTACCTTCCTTCCTCGCCTGGTCAGGAACTCGGCAGTCTGGCACCCGTGCAGCCGGCCGCCGATAATTGCGACCTTTTTCCCGACCGGCATGTAAAATTTTGTCAGCCATCTTAAGAGCCGGGGACCGGCAAATCTGGAAAAAAATTTGAGCTGGTGATGAAGTGTCTCACTGGTGACCACGTTGCGCCCGTTTATCCCCGGGATCTGGGGGATATCATGGATTCCTCCGGCAGCCAGTATCAGGACATCCGGCTTGATCTTCTCGACAAGAGAAGGAGTTACATTCCTGCCCAGG
>JAFGIC010000178.1 GCA_016929815.1 Deltaproteobacteria bacterium | reverse complement strand
GGGATGGAAAAATCAATATCAACACTGCCGATCCTGTGGTGCTGAAGGCCCTTTCAGAGGATATTGACGACGACATGGTTAATGAGATGGTTGCTTATCGAGAGGATGAGGAAAACGATCTGGATAGTCCCGAATGGTATAAGACCGCGCTTGGGACGAACGAGCCTATTATTGATCCTGATCTGATAACTGTAAAAAGCGAGTACTTCGAAATAAGGTCAAAAGGCATAGATGGCTCACGCAGCAGAGAGATCCGGGCGACTGTGAAGAGAACAGGCAAAAGCCTGACTGTATTGTCATGGAAAACGCTATGACTTATTGCGGTTAAGATGTTTTTTGTGTAGTATATTCTAAAAAATATCTCGAAATTACAGGGAAAAAGCATGTCAGGCAATATCTTAGGGTTTGATATTAATGAAGATTTTATCAGCGCTGTCCAGGTCACAAGCGGCCTGAAGGGTTTTCAGGTCATATCACGGGCAACCGTTATGATCGATAAAGATAATAACCTGGATAAGGCGCTTGAGGAACTCTCCCGAAATATTGACATGAGAAGCGATACATGCATGGCCTCCATCAGCGGGGGCGCGGCGTTATACCAAAACCTCATAATGCCTTTTAAAGATCCGAAAAAGATCAAACAGACCCTTCCCTTTGAAATGGAGACACTTGTTCCTTTCCCTATCGATGATATCGTTATCGATTTCAATATTACAAAAAGTTCGGAACAGAGCGAGGTGCTGGCTGTATCGGCAAGAAAGAATCTGATATCAGAATATCTTGAAAGACTAAAGAAATTGGGTGTGTCCCCCTATCTTGTTGATATAAGGCCCGTTCCAATGGCACTGTGGCTGTTGTCCCAGAGAGAAACACCTAATGGCGGGCTGCTGCTTGATATAGGTCTCAGTGGGTTTGCTATTGTACTCTTCATGGAGAGGAAGATTGCATTAGTGCGTTATGTATCCCTTGACGGCGGATTTGAATCGCACCCTAACGTTAACGACATGGGTGAAGGCAATGCGCCTAAAAGTGAAGAGATAGATTCAATCCTTCAATCTTTATGTGTGACGATAAATAATTGCCTGCGTTCATTTTCCTGGCAGATAGGCAGAAAGATCGAGCCTGAAAAGATATTTCTGTCAGGAATCGGGTCCGTGCATAAGGAGACAGAGGATATTATCTCGCGTTCCATTGGCCTGCCCGTTGAGAGGGTCAATGTCAGCAGGGATAAACGTATCCACATGGATTATGGGATGGAGACGCTGTGGGATCCTGCTCTAATGGATGGCGCCCTTTCCCTTGCCATCAGGGAAATCAGGAAAGGCCATGGATTTAATCTCCGAAAAGGAGAATTTGCAATAAAGAAGGGTATTTTTAAGACAGGAAAAGATCTGCGGAGGCTAGGCATCTTTATTCTGATTATTCTTCTCCTTCTCCTGATAGATCTTGGCATTGATAACCTTTTGCTGAAGAGCAGATTTCAGGCAGCCCGACAGAGATGCGCGGAACTTTATAATCACTCGTTTCCTGATGCTAAAAATGTCAAAGAACCTTTGCTTGAGATGAAACAAAAGATCAGTGAACTGGAAAAATCTGCTTCTATCCTGTCCAGAGATATTAATAGAGAGCAAAAAGTCCTTGATATTATTAATGATATTTCACGGCGAATCCCTGTAACCTCTGATGTTGATATAAAGAATATGGATATATCAGGCGAGACTGTACATATCTCTGGAGAGACAGATTCGTTCAACACCGTCAATAATATTAGAAGCGATCTGGAACCTTCCACCTATTTTTCCGATGTTAAGATCTCCGGTAAACTTGACAAGACAGGCAAACGGGTTGAATTTGATCTAAAACTTCAAAGGAAGTAAACGGGGCCGGAATGTTAAAGGTAAAATTGGCAAAAAGAGAAAAATATGTCGTATATACCGCGACGTGTTTTATAGCATTCTTTATCCTTGTGAATTTCCTTGTCATTCCGTTTTTCAAAGAGAGGGAGCGAATGAGGAAGGGAATTAAAAAGGCGGAGGATGATCTAAAAGAGATCGCAGCCCTTAGCCTAGTGTATAAGGGATATCAGAAAGGGTCCATGGACGTGAAAAGGATAATCGAGGAGCGTGATAGGGGATTCACATTGGCCTCATATCTTGAGGAGGCTGCAAGGAAAACGGGGGTAAAGGACTACATATCAGGTATGACATCACCGCCGTCATCTTCAAAGGGAGGCCTCTATGAAGAGTCGACGGTTGAGTTGAAGCTTTATGGAATAAACACGGAACAGTTGGTCCGATATCTTTATACAATTGAAAAACCGGAGGACCTTATATTTATTAAGAGGATAACGATTAGTGATAATAAAAAACAGGAAGGGTACCTGGATAGTGTTATACAGGTTTTGACATATCAGTAAAGGCATAAGGTATAAGGTTTACGGTATAAGGTATAGGGTATAAGTCCCAAGTTGCAGGGCATAAATGGGAAAGTAAAAAATGTGTCCGTGTCTGTGGCCCGTGTCGGTATAGGCGCAGCATTCCCTCCCCTCTTAGGGGAGGATGAAGGTGGGGTCTCATCATATTTTCCCAAGACCCCCTCCTGCCTCCCCCTAAAAGAGGGAGAAAAGTTACCCCGGGCACAAGGAGTAAGATTTAAGACATTTTATATAATCCCTTCATCCGTCATTCTCCGGCCCATTCGACCCGCTCATGGCCCTGAGCCTGTCGAAGGGTTGCCTGCCCGTCCATAGCCATGGCGCCCGTCCTCCGTAGCAGGCTACTGCGGAGGATGGAAAGGCGGGACCGGGGAATCCAGGGAATACTTGACTTTAATAAATTATGTCTCGATTTATCGAGAAAATTATGAAACAGTTTTTTTTAAATAACAGGAGATGGATAGGGTATGCCTTATATTGCATCGCGCTGACGCTGGCGCTCTTGTACTATAGGTTTCCGTCAGACGCTGTCAGGGAATATATACAGGC
>JAFGIC010000177.1 GCA_016929815.1 Deltaproteobacteria bacterium | reverse complement strand
CACGGACTCCATAACAAAAACCGGGAGGGCGCCCCATGAAAGTAAAAGACCTGATGATTCCAGATCCTATAACTATCTCCCCGAGCTCTTCTATCAGCGATGCTATAGAAATAATGAAAAACAACTCGATCAGACACCTCCCCGTGGTCGCCAAAGGGAATAAACTCAAGGGATTTGTTACCCTGTCCAGCCTGAGACAGGGTCTGATGCCGTCCATGCTGGAGGATTTGTCCTTTTCGGACCTTATCATCAAAAACCCCGTCACCGTTAATCCGGAAGATGATATAGATATTGCAGCCCAGCTGATCTATAAATACAAGATCGGGGGCATGCCTGTGGTGAACAAAAACAAATTAGTAGGGATTATTACCGAATCCGATATCCTGAGGGCATTTATTGATATGATGGGCCTTCTTGAAAAAAGCTCCCGTGTTGACGTCTTTATAGACAACAAACCCGGGCGTTTAAGGAAGGCCTTTGATATTATACATGACAACAAGGGCGAGATCCTGAATGTGGCGCTGGAAAAGGGTCCATCTTCCAGAAAAGTCCATTATTTCAGATTAATGCCCTGCAAGACCCAAAAGATCAGGAAGGCCCTGGAGAAGGAAGGCTTTGAAGTCATGGGGACAAGGGATTGAAGCGGAATACGGGACCTCCAAATTTGTCAGGAACCTTCTTATTTTTGCCTGTCTGGAACAGCATGATAAATGGGCGCAGGGCACAGGGCTCAAGGCGCATGGTAAAGACCCCCCTCTTATGATAAGAGAGGTTCAGGGGAAGTAATGATTAATGTGGGAAACCTTAACATAAGCCCACCTGCCCCCCTTATCCTAATGAGAGGTAAAAATCCGCCGCAAGCGGCGGGGAATTCGATCCTTAAAGATTAAATCTTGAAAATTATCTTATTGACCTTGCGATGTTTATTTTCAAACTTATTTTAGATGCATATATTTTAAAGGAGGAATAGATATGACGGAAAAACAGGAAAAATTTGTGTGCGCTCAGTGCGGTTACACGGCTTACGGCAGTTTTGTCGGGGACATATGCCCCCAGTGTGGAATGACATTCTGGAAATGCAGCAATTGCGGCTACAGGATCACTGCCGGCTCCCCCCCCGGAACATGCCCCAGTTGCAAACAGAAATGCGAATTTGTGAACATCACATGCTACACACCGGAATGCGGCGGTCCGGGCAACATTGATCCGAGGCTGTAAAAAGACAAATTGCCATGGAAAATATCATCGTCAAATGTCCTTCCTGCGGGACAAAAAACCGTATCCCGTCGCACAGGTTGAATGAAACTCCTGTCTGCGGCAAGTGCCGCGCCTCCCTGAAAGATGTCATAGGAGCAGGGAAGCCCATTAATATTACCGACAGCTCCTTCAACAGGGAGGTTATTGAACATCCGGGCGCTGTCCTTGTTGACTGCTGGGCGCCATGGTGCGGACCATGCAGGATGGTTTCACCGATACTTGATGAAATCGCGACGGAGTATATGGGCAGGGTCAAGATAGTAAAGCTGAATACGGATGAAAATCCGGGAGTTTCTTCGCAATACGGCATCCGCAGCATACCGACCCTGCTGATATTCAGAAACGGGAAACAGGTTGACAAAATTATAGGGGCACTCCCCAGGCAGGAAATAGAGAGGCGCCTTATCTCCATCCTTAGATAAATATTTTAACCCTCTTCAAGGACCTTCCTGATCTCGTTAAGCATGCTCTCCAGGATATATGGCTTTTTAATAAAGCCCTTTGCCCCTGTTTTTGAGGTTGTCCCTTTACCGTCGTTCAGATAATACCCGCTGGCGATAACGACCTTGGCTGAGGGGTTGATTTTTAAAATCTCTTCCATGCACTTACTCCCTCCAATACCCGGCATTATAAGATCAAGGATTACAAGATCAATGCGCTTTTGATCATTACGATATACATCCAGCGCATTTTCCCCACTCTGCGCCGTGATCACCTTGTATCCGAACCTTTCAAGGAGCTGAGAGCCTATATCCCTGAGCGCTTCCTCATCATCGACAAGCAATATAGTCTCGGTTCCACGTTTTGGAGCTGCAATCTCTTCAGCTACAACGGTTTCCTTGAAGGATGCTATTGCCGGCAAGTATATTTTGAAGGTGGCGCCCTTTCCCTGTGCGCTATAGCAGTTGATGACGCCTTTATGCTTCATTATGATGCCATAAACCATTGCAAGACCAAGACCGGTCCCCTCCCCCACCTTCTTAGTAGTAAAAAAAGGCTCAAAGATATGCTCTACCGTGTCCTTATCCATGCCGTAGCCTGTGTCCGTGACGCTCATGAGCACATATTCACCCTCTTTTTCAATCAAATGCGTCTCGCAATATTCCTTATCCAGAAACACGTTCTCTGTCTCGATGGTGATCTTTCCCCCCTCTTTCATGGCATCTCTGGCGTTTACAGCAAGGTTCATAAGGACCTGTTCAATCTGTCCCGGATCTGCATTAACAGTATATAGGTCTTCGGCCAGATCAAGCCTGATCTCTATCATCTTGGGGATTGTGCGGGAAAGGAGATTTTTCACTCTGATAATCTCATTATTGATATTGACCGGCCTCATATTGCTTTCTACTTTTCGACTGAAGGTCAACAGCTGACGCGTCAATTCCCCGCCCCTTTTTGCTGCGCCCAGGATCTCCTGCAACTCATGACTGGATGCACTGCTTTTTGTTTCATCCATAAGCAGCAACTGGGTATAACCCTGTATTGCCTGTAGAAGATTATTGAAGTCATGCGCGATCCCTCCGGCCAAAGTTCCTACGGCCTCCATCTTCTGCGCCTGTTGAAGCTGGTCCTCAGTCTTCTTCTGGTGTGTTATATCCCTCATGAAATTCAGGGTTGCGGGCCGGCCTTCCCACGTAATCATCACTATATGCGCATCAACCCATATAATCTGGCCTCTTTTGTTTCTGATCCTGAATATATAGCTTGACGGAGCCTCCTTGCCTTCAGTTCTTGCCGTGTAATTCCTGAGGGTAATTTCTTTGTCTTCTTCCATAATAAGGTCAATGAAATGCATCATTTTCATTTCATCAATACTGTATCCGGCGGCCTCAGCAGTCCTTGGGTTTGCGAATTTAATCCTTCCATCCTGGAGCACAACAATGGCGTCATTGGCATGATCCACAACAAGGCGATATTTTTCTTCGCTCTCCATCAATGCATCTTCGATTTTTTTCCTCTCCGTCACATCATCAATACGGATAACAGCGCCGTCAATGCCGTTAGCTGTCAGAGGGTAAACAGTAACATCCATAAATGTCTTTTCGCCGTGGACCTCCAGCGTCACGTTTTCATCTTTTTTGGCGGTCCTGTCCGTCATGGCCGTTTTTATTCTATCGATTTCACTGGTTATCTGAGGGAACGCCTCCACAAGGGGTTCCCCTATTGCATCCTCTGCGGAAATGCCGGTATGCCTTTCCGCCTGCATGTTCCACTTGGTAATCTTCATATCCGTGTCTATTCCCACGAGCATGGAAGGCATGGAGTCAATAATATTGCTCAGGAAATTTCTTGTCCCCTGCAGCTCAATCCTCTGCGCATCAAGCTCCCGGTATGATTCTGAGAGTGCCTGTGACATCCTGTTGAAGGCGCCTGAAAGATCGCCGATCTCATCATTGCCTTTACTGTAATAATGCTGCCGAATGTTACCGGCCTGCATTAGCTCCATGGCATGACTCAGGGAGGTAATCGGCCTGATAATCGTTCTGGAAAGAAAAAGGTTCAACAGGACGAGCATGGTAATCAATATGGATGCCAGCATGGCGCCGAGAATCATGTATGAGACCCTCAGATCCTTTTTGACGCCCTCCATGGTGGAATAGACGCGGACAAATCCGATCCTCTCGCCTATTACTTGAATCTCTCGGGTGTAG
Source organism: Deltaproteobacteria bacterium (assembly GCA_016929815.1). Classification (GTDB taxonomy): domain Bacteria; phylum Desulfobacterota; class DSM-4660; order Desulfatiglandales; family HGW-15; genus JAFGIC01. Next base: position 217 of record JAFGIC010000177.1, on the reverse strand, counting down.
ATTATAGTATATTGTCCGTGCCATTCTTCATGTCGGAAATTATTATTGTCGGCGAGAGCGCTTATCTCTGCCTCGGACAATTCCGGACTATCAGGAGGATAAAGGCCCCTTGATACCAGCAGGTTTCCCGACCTGTCGTAGGCATTGACGACCATGAAGTCCGTTACCTCAAGCATCCTGTCCAGCCTTAATTTTATTGCCTCCGTAAGGCCTTGAT
>JAFGIC010000176.1 GCA_016929815.1 Deltaproteobacteria bacterium | reverse complement strand
TTGCAAAGACCCGCAAAGAAGGCTTATTGAAGTAGGACTGAAGTATGCAATAGGAGCAGTCCATGGGACAATTTGTACCTACGTTAAGTATCTGGTATCCGCAGCAGATATATTCCCTTGTTCCGGGGCACGGCTTTAAAAATTCCCCTTTGAAATCTATGAGCCTGATCGTCTCCTTATCCATATCACCCGGCACATGCTGTTTTAAGGGCATATCATTGTCCACGGATTTAATTATGGTTCCTGGGAGTTTGCTGAGTATTGATCCGGTAAGTATGTAATCATGGGCGCCCTCTTCAATGATTATTTCTTTGATGTGAATGTTCATAGCCCTTCTTCCTCCCATGGGGCCTTGATTCCGGGGAGTCCTTTTATCCGTGCAAGTGCATCAATCTTTTCCTTTAGCATAACCCCATCCCTGAAGGATATCTCAAGAAGATAATCCGGTCCCTCGAAAAAAGGAGGGGGTGTTATCCTTACCCCCTTTGGAAGATCAAGGCCGGATATCAGAGATGCAAATGCCTTTTCATTTTTTGTCAGAAAAGGCAGCCTTCTTGCCCTTAGAAGGTCCATAAATCTCTTTGCCTTTTGCGGGATATTTTTATCCTCGTCTGTTAAAATATTTACAAAGGTTTCCTCATTAAGAAATTCATTTACACCCTTCCCTTCTCTTATTGAAATATCATTAATATATTCAATAAATAACATCTGTTGATTAGTGTTCAACTTTAATTTAATTATCCAATTCAATATAAGATTGACTGGGATTCCTTTCATGTCCAGCAATGATCCCAGGGTCTTTATTGAGACGGATCCTTGAGCAATAGAGTCCTTAGCGTTATTATGGAGATCTTTGATGCCCGAAAGTATGTCTGCCTCCCATTTGCTTGTGATATCCAGCAATGGGATATAATCAGTTTCCTCATCCGGCGAGTACTTCAGCAACCCATTTAATATCATTCCCTTTTCAACGTTATTAAATCTTCTTGTGCAAAGATTGTCATTCAGATTTAAAAGAAACATATCCGCATCCGTGAGACCGGAGTCCGTAAGATCTATACAGGGAACTGTTGTCATATCCAGGGTCTTTAATGCCAGTACTCGCCTGTAGCCGGTTATGATTTCCATATGACCTTCCCTGTTTCTCCTGACACATGGCCTGTTAATAAGCCCTACAGCCTTAATGGAAGAGACAACCGTATTCAGTTTAAACCCGTAACTCATGCAGAATGGCCCTGGTACTTCATCAAACTCCCCAATATCAACAACAGCCAATTTATTAATAATATTATTCATTTCTCTTTCTTACCTCTTATTAAGTAATTTTTATATTTGACAAAAAATGCACATTTTAATATCAAAAGCACATTATTATATCTGAACTTATACCTTAAGAGTGTAATTATGAAAAAGCTTTTTTCACCATTTGATATAAAAAATTGTCATCTGAAAAACAGGATAGTGATGCCGGGACTGGCATCATTTCTTATTGAAAACGACGGATCCTATTCCGACAAGACAATAGAACATTACAGATTAAGGGCTGCCGGAGGACCGGCAATGATAATCATGGAGGCGCATGGTGTAGCACCGGAGGGCATTGTGTCCAACCATCAGGCCAGGATATATGATGACCGGTTTATAAAAGACCTATCAAAGGCCGCTGATGTAATTAAAAAGGAGGGTTCAGTGCCGGCAATACAAATACACCATGCCGGCAGGCAGGTACCCTTTAGGGTTATCAATAAAAAACCCTTTGCACCTTCAACCCTGCCGTGTCCCGCCATCAAGGGTGATGTTGAACCCCTTGATGTCAAAGGCATTAAAAAGATTGTCAGACAATTCGGTGATGCGGCTGAAAGGGCCGTAAAGGCCGGATTTGAGCTTATTGAGGTGCATGGCGCCCACGGTTATTTAATCAATCAGTTCCTTTCCGGCTTTTCAAATATAAGACAAGACGAATACGGCAGAAATACATCAGGAAGAACAAGGTTTGCCCGCGAGATAATCGCTGAGATCAGGGACCGTATTGGGCCAAATTTTCCGTTATCATTCAAGATAAGCGCACAGGAATTCGTTCCCGGGGGCCTTACTACGGAAGAAAGCATAGAGATATTAAAAGAACTTGTAAAGGAGGGTATAGATGTTGTTCAGGTGTCAGCGGGCAATGACGCTACTCCCGAATGGATCTGTCAGCCCATGTTCATGGAGCAGGCCTGTCTTGCAGACTCAGCCGCAAAGATAAAGGCGGCAATTGACATACCCGTAATGGTTGTAGGACGTATAAACGACCCTTTTATTGCAGACGACATTATTAATGGAGGAAAAGCGGATATCGTATGCATGGGTAGAGGCCTGCTTGCCGATCCTGAACTGCCCAGGAAGGCACAGTCCGGGAATTATGAGGATATAAGGACTTGCATAGCATGCAACACATGTATGCAGTCCATATTCAGGAAAGGCAGGATTGAATGCCTGGTCAATCCGAGCCTTGGCAGGGAAAAGGAGATGGAGATACATCCGGCGGGTCGCCCTAAAAAGGTCATGGTAATCGGAGGTGGTCCTGGAGGATTAAACGCGGCCAGGGTAGCAGCGGTGAGGGGACACCATGTATCTCTTTACGAAAAACATTTTTCACTCGGCGGGCAATTGCTGCTTGCTACTGTGTCTCCCCACAAAATGGGAATGGTCAGCCTTATAAATTTTTTAACAAATCAGATCAAAAAGTACAATGTGGACTGTCACCTCGGTATTGACGCCGATATTGAAACAATAAAGGATAATAGCCCTGATGTATTGATTATAGCCACAGGATCTGTACCTTTTATCCCTGATGTGCCGGGAATAGATTCAAAGCTTGTCTGCACGGCCCGTGAGATCTTTAACAATGGGTCACGGTTGGAAATAAAAAAGGCCGTAATAGTCGGAGGCGGTGCAACAGGCTGTGAGGTCGCGCTCGATCTTTCAGAAAAAGGGTGCGATGTCACAATCGTCGAACAGCTTCCAAAGGTGGGCATCCAGATGGAGGCGATCACAAGAAAGATGGTAAGCAGCCTGTTAAGAAAAAATAAAGTTAAGATCATTACCGGATTCAGGTTGTCAAAGGTGACTGAAACTGGGGCTGAAATTGAAAATGAAAACGAGGAGAGGCTTTCACTCGATGCTGATCGAATAGTCATAACCGTGGGCAACAGGCCTGTGGACAACAACTTTATCAATCAAACAAAGGACATGGGCATAGAGACGCATCTGATAGGAGACTGTGTTGAAGCCAGAAGCGCCAAAGAGGCAATTCTTGAAGGCGCCTTGATAGGCAGAATGATATAAGGTTTTTTTTGAAATGCCGGATACGCATCCGTTAATGTTTTTTTATTTTAGCGGACTTTGCTTTTGACTCTTTTATAATATCTTTTCCGTATTGATTCAGATACAGATCAAGATCATCTTTCCATTCAGGCATAATATTCAGTCCCGCCTTCTTTAACAGCCTGTTTTCGAGTATGCAGTTGACGGGTCGTTTTGCCGCGAAATGATGGCTCTTTACGCTGACAGGTTTCAATGTTGTCTTAATTTTCAATTGTTTTATTATGTATTCAGCGCATTCCAGACGGCTGCAACTTCCTTCCGAGGTCGCATGAAATGTGCCCCTGATATCGGAATGCAGGAGTTCCAGGATCTGAAGAGCCAGCCTGTAGGTCCAGGTAGGTGAACCGAACTGGTCCTCAAAAACCTTTATACTCTTTGCCTTGCCTGATGCCCCTTTTATAATTGAATTGATAAAATTATCGCGGTTCTTACCGTATAGCCACCCTGTCCTCATGATAATATAATTGGGCGAGTTTTCCTTTATGGCAACCTCGCTTTCTACTTTACTCCTGCCGTATGCGGATATCGGATCAATCGGATCATCTTCAAAATACGGTCTCGGGAGAGTTTTTTGTCCGCTGAAAACATAATCGGTGGAAATATGGACCATCCTGCAGTTGAATCTGGCAGCGCCCTGTGCCAGATTGCGGGGGCCTTCCACATTAACCTTTTTAACCAGGTATTCCTCCTTTTCACAGGCGTCAACATCAGTAAATCCTGCGCAGTTAATAATGATGTTAGGTTTGATCTTCTGGAGGTTTTCAATAACCATATCCCAGCTGACTATATCCAGCTCTTTGCTGCTGGGTGAAATAACCTCATATTCCTGGCTCAACACTTCTTTGCAATCACTTCCAATCAATCCGCTTCCACCTAAAAGAAGTATCTTCATAGATGATGATCCTCCTCAAATTTTTTCCTACATCTCACATAATTTATTGTTTTTCAGTGTATATAAAAACCATAAAATATGTTTTTATTGAGCAATCCCTGTTGGAATTTTACATAGAGACATCTTTTACACCATTGCCACTATGCAGGATGCTGACCGGACATTGCCGATTTTTATTTAAGCTTAGACATTATAGAACATAAACTGAAAAAATCCAGCAAAATCTTTAAGTTAACTAAATATTTTTCTTGCAGAACTCATGATTAATGACTTTGACTTATTAAATCCTATTTTACTTCATAACTCTTTATATTATCTTGAATTCTACAATTATTAAAAAGGATTATGAGATATTGACATGCATTATTAGGAAACCTATACTCTTTATTTATGAGAAACAGGCCCATATTTAATTTAAGATCCAAGGTTATCCTTAGCTTTCTTGTATTGGTACTTATCCCCCTGGCGATAATTGGAACATTCTCAATAAAGGCCACTGAGCGCCTTATCTTTGATATGGTTAAGCGTCAGTTTGAAAATGTGGCGCTTGATAAGACAACGATACTGGAAAGGTGGATCGAGGAACGAAAGAATGACCTGATTGTCATAAGCGGAACGTCAATAATCAGGTCTTTGGACCCCAAAATAATGGCGCCTTATCTCAACCTTGTTCAGAAAGGATATCTTGTTTACGAAAAGTTCACTGTTATTTCAGCAGGAGGAGATATTGTTTACAGCACTGAAGAAACGGCAGACAATGAAGATATAATAATTGCTGAAGCGTATAGCTTTAAAGACCATCTTTTTTTATCCGATATCGTTTATGACGCAACGGAAAATGAGTCTTTTTTCAATATAACTACTCCTATACTTGACGAAAATTTTAAGATTATCGGTTCGTTATACGGAACAATCGGAACCGGTCAGATAATATCTTCGATACTTAATGTCTCCCTCGGGGAAACAGGCGAGTGCTACCTTGTTGATAAAAATGGAAGATTTCTTGCACATAAAGAGCCGCACAGGATACTCAGCGAGAATATATCCCGTACAGAGAGTTTTGAGAATATTTTTACCCGAGATAATCAAAAAAAAATATATCTTGACTACCGAGGCATCGAGGTATTGGGTGCTTCAAAAAAAATAGGTGGAACAGAATGGTATCTGGTTGTGGAACAGGACCGGGATGAGGCCTTTCAGGGTCTTGATATCTTAAAACTCATCATCTATCTGACGATAATTTTGTGTATTGTCAGTGCTTTCATGTTGATATGGATAATCTCATATCATATAGTTAATCCTATAAGGGCTCTCAGTCAGTCGGCCGATATACTGGCGAATTCGGAATTTGAAAAGGCATTAATTAAAACCGATCGAAGGGATGAAATAGGGATGCTTTATCATGCCTTCGAGAACATGACCATCAAGCTCCAGGACAGGCATAACAATCTTGTCAGGGAGGTTGATTTAAAAAAGGCGGAACTCAAAGAAACCGACAGTATTTTAAGGCAGACAAAGCTGATTGCTGAACGGTCTGAAAAATACGCTGCAATAGGCCGACTGGGAGCGGCTGTTGCTCATGAGATACGAACGCCACTCACCTCTTTAAAACTTTTTCTTGAATCGGTTCATTCGGAATTTTCATTATCCCAAGCCTATCAGGAAGACCTTGCAATCGCCATGAAGGAAATCAAAAGGATAGAGGCCACCATTAATCGTTTTCTTGACTTTTCAAAGCCGCAGCAACTGATTATCACGGATATTGACATCTCAAAGCTTATAGAAGATATTCTTTCAATTATAAAACCGATGATAAATAAAAACGAATGCTCCCTGGATATAAAAATTGGAAATGATCTTCATGATATCCATGGAGATAAAAAGCTTCTTGGCGAGGCCTTGATTAATATCCTTGTCAATTCGCTGGAGGTAACACCTCCTGATGGCAGGTTGTCGGTGATTGCTGAAAGAGATCAATATGTTGTGAACAATAAATCACAACCTTGCATACGGATCGACATCAGGGACACAGGACCAGGGATACCCGAAGATCAGATCGCTCATATTTTTGAGCCGTTTTTTACAACCAAATCCTCAGGTACGGGACTTGGGCTGTCCATAGCTGTAAAAACCGTTAAAAGTCATGGCGGGTTTATAAGTGTAAAAAGTGCAATTAATGAAGGGACGACATTCTCACTGTTCCTTCCTCTAGAATTTAATCCGGAAATGTTTCAGAAGAATGGACAAGATATTACTTATTGATGACGATGAAGGCCTTATCCATTTTCTAAGCAGGTTCTTTCAGAGAAAAGGATATGCGGTCACATCCTGTTTGAACGGGGGAGATGCAGTTAATAAGATCTCTGAAAACAGCTTTGATCTCATACTGCTGGATTACAAGATGCCCGGACTTAATGGGATTGAGACCTTGAGAAGAATAAAGGCCGGCCATGTTAAAACACCTGTTATCATAATGACGGCCTATGGAAACACTGATCTTGCAATAGAGGCCATGAAGTGCGGCGCATATGATTACCTTGTCAAGCCCTTTGAAAGGGAAGAATTGAGTCGTATTGTATTTGACGCCCTTGCAGTAAACCGGCAGATGAAGGAGGTAGTTTTCCTGCCTGATTCAACAGAAGCAATCCCGACCTCACCTGATAAGCACCCCCTGAAGATCATCGGTAACAGCAAAAAGATGCAGGAAGTATATAAAATAGTAGGGCAGATCGCGGAAAAGGATGTCCCTGTCCTGATCACAGGTGAGAGTGGGACAGGAAAAGAACTGGTTGCAAAGGCTATCTATCACCACAGCAGCCGAAAGGATAAACCTTTTATACCCATTAATTGTGCTGCAATACCTGAAAATCTCGTCGAAAGTGAGTTGTTCGGCTATGAACGCGGCGCCTTTACAGGGGCGGAACGGACCCATATCGGTAAAATAGAGCGATGCAACAGCGGCACTTGTTTCATGGATGAAATTGGCGACATGGCCCCTTCCCTTCAGGCCAAATTGCTGCGTGTTTTGCAGGAGGGAGAGATAGAAAGGCTTGGCGGAAACCGGACTGTCGGTGTCGATGTCAGGATTATTGCCGCAACCAACAAAGACCTGGATAGAGAAGTCAGGGAAGGCCGTTTCAGGGAAGACCTCTACTGGCGTTTAAAGGTGATATCCTTAAACCTTCCTCCCCTCAGAAAGCGTATTGAAGATATTGATGCCCTGGTAAAATACTTCCTTTTCCGCTTCAGCGAGGAGTACAATAAGCCCGTTCATCATATTTCAGAGTCAGCCCTCAAGAGATTTTATTCATATTCATGGCCAGGAAACGTGAGAGAGCTTGAAAATTGCGTCCGTAGGGCAGTGCTGCTCTGTTCGGGAAATATAGTCACACAGGAGCATCTGCTTCTGCTGGAGTCTAAAGATGAGTATCTTCTGCAAAAGATGAACCGTGAACAGCTGATCGAAAGAATCAAAGACAAACTTGAAGATATAATCCCTGAGGTCCTCAGCATCTCAAAACAGGATATACATTCAAATATAATAGAAATAGTCGAAGATACCCTGATTACAAAGGCCCTTGAGGAATGCGGCAACAACCAGGTCCAGGCTGCCAAGATGCTGGGAATCAGCCGAAATACCCTGAGACACCGCATGAAAAGACTTGCCGTAAAGCGGTCTCCCCTACTGCTTTAAATCCAGCAGAACTGTTCAATATTTGAACAGATGAAAAATCCTCAATGAACGCAATGCAATTAAGGCATATCATGTTTTATTTTTCCGGGATCAATTGCCCTGCTGTTTTTCAACCATGAAGCGCAGTGATTTTTATCCTTATTCATCATATAAGCTGATTATTTTTTACCCGGATGGAGCTTTTATCATATAAAAAATAACGGGTCTCATTATATCTAACCTTCTGAAAATATTTGTTTTTCCGGCTTATTATGCGTTGCATTCTTAATAATCAGACAGGTACCGTTATGCTTAAAATCCTTAATAAGGGCAGAACCTCATCATATCCGGCACACCCCTTGCTTACTGATGATATTTAATCGTTGTCAGATATCATCAAATATTGAATGACAGGAGGTTAATTATGGATCGTGAAGGGATTCTTATATCGGAAAGAATAAAAGAAGTATCAATGATATGCGCCAGAGAGAATCCTATTTACGAACAGGTAAGCAGCTATGGTATTGCCCTTTACGTGCTCGGCTGTTTTAATGTCCCCGACGTTATGTCTATTGACGATATTGATTCGGTTCAGGCCGGGGATATACTGAAAGAAAATTTTACCCCTGTAAGGGAGTCCGACCTTCCCTCTGAATATAAAATAACCGAATCAGACGAGAGATATCTTCTGGTCATCGGGGATCCTCTTTTCCCGATTCACTTTGCCGTACTCACGCATGCGAACGGCAACAGGACGTATTTCTCCAAATTAAGATATTTCGGGAGCGGATATGATACGATCGAGGAACTTATTCATGAGTTTTCAGGAGAGGAAGGAATCGGCTATAAGGATATTCATTTTTTTAAAAGAACTGAGTCTAAGATTAAAAAGTCCGGGAAGAAACCCAGGATATATATATGCAGAAAAGACGGCAGTGTTGTTTAATTTTATCAATCATAAAAGGAGGTATTTAGAGTGTCTGTAATTAATCAGGTAATTGAAAAGGTAAAACGTGTTGATCCGGGGCAAAAGGAATTTCATCAGGCAGTTACAGAGGTTTTGGAAACCCTTGAGCCCACTGTAAAGCGTCATCCTGAATTTGTAAAGGCCGGCATTTATGAAAGGATAATTGAGCCGGACCGAACCTTGATGTTTCGCGTGCCTTGGGTTGATGACAAGGGAAATGTCCAGGTCAACAGGGGATTCCGTATCCAATTCAACAATGCTATCGGCCCCTACAAAGGAGGGCTCCGTTTCCACCCCTCAGTAAATCTGAGCATTATAAAATTTTTAGGGTTTGAGCAGATCTTCAAGAATTCTCTTACGACCCTACCCATGGGCGGCGCAAAAGGCGGGGCTGACTTTGATCCCAAGGGCAAATCCGACGGAGAGGTCATGAGATTCTGCCAGTCATTTATGCGTGAGCTTTTCAGGCATATAGGCGCAGAGGTCGATGTGCCGGCAGGCGATATAGGTGTGGGGGGACGCGAGATCGGATATTTGTTCGGCTATTATAAAAAGATCAGGAATGAGCACACGGGCGTGCTTACAGGAAAAGGACTTGAATACGGAGGAAGTCTTATAAGGCCAGAGGCAACAGGTTATGGCGCCGTTTACTTCGCGGCGGAAATGCTGGCGACAAGAGGGCTTGATTTCAATAATAAGATCGTCGCAGTAAGCGGAGCAGGAAATGTCGCGCAATATGCCATAGAAAAGGCAAACCAGATGGGTGGAAAGGTTATTACTGTATGTGATTCCAGCGCCACTATCATTGATGATAAAGGGATAGACCCCGACAAATGCTGCTATGTCATGGATCTGAAGAACGTTAAACGCGGCAGAATCAGTGAATATGCGGAGAAATATAAGGCATCTTGTTATGACGGTAAAAATGTATGGGATGTCATACGTGAACAGGGTATAAAGGTCGATATTGCCCTGCCCTGCGCCACTCAGAATGAGATCGACGGCGCAAATGCCCAGGCGCTTGTAAATAACGGCTGCATCTGCGTTGCTGAAGGAGCAAACATGCCTTCTACCCCTGAGGCGGTAAAAATTTTCCAGGACAACAAAATACTTTTCGGTCCAGGCAAGGCGGCAAATGCAGGTGGTGTTTCAACATCAGGGCTGGAGATGAGCCAGAACAGCATGAAACTCTCCTGGACAAGGGAAGAGGTGGACAAACGGCTTCTCCTGATAATGAAAAGCATCCATAAATCATGCATGGATGCAGCAGAGGCCTACGGCAGGAAAGACGACTATGTGACCGGCGCCAATATCGCCGGATTTATAAAGGTGGCAAAGGCCATGCTTGCCTACGGGATTGTATAATATTAAAATTTAATTATCTATGGACGATCTGTTGCCTGTTTTATCAAATCAGGTAACAGATCATCTTTTGAGTAACAACGTCAGATAATAGAGTGAGCCCTTTCCCCCTAATGTCTGCAACCCTGACAACATCCTGAAATCGGGCATCGCCAGGCAAAAGATCCCCAAGGATATTCGGCAAATCATGGAACCATTTCAGATTGAAGATCACATCAGGATTCTCAGGATAAACGGCAAAATAAAATATTTCTGTCTCTACAAGGTCGTGAAAAAAATGTGTTCCAAACGACAGGTCAGGTATAAGATTTCCGTCCTGATAGCTTATCTCGGCCATGGCTACTATATGATTGATCTCGGAAAAGGTCACGGGGACCCCCATGGCAGGCGTCCGTGTACCCCATCTTCCCGGTCCCATCAGTAATGTGGGCATCTTTTCCTGATCGACAATTGTCCTGTTCAATTTACCTATCAAACGCGCGACGCTGTATTTATCCGACAGGTTTAATTCCGAATACTTCTCCGGATCAATTAATATTACACATGCTATATTCGAAGAGACATTCCCACCCATAAAGTTGCTTTCAGTCCTGATAATGATCTTTTCCTTCGGGATCTCTTCAGATGCCCGGACATGGGCGCCCTTTCCTAACGTATGGAATGGTCTGCATTGCAGGAGATTGACCTGCAGATCGCCTGAACGGTTGAAATTGACTGTGAATTCTATATCTACCGGATTCATATGGCGTTCTTCAAGGGTCTTCAGCATCCTCTCCATCACCTGAGTAAAAGATGTTAAAGACAGGAAATTATCAAATGTGAGAACCCATGAATCTTCTGAAGATTTTGTAAAGCCCGCATAATCTCGGCTGAATATCTCAGTGTCTCTTGTCCCGAACAGGTCAAATCGCACGCCTAAGTCGTTACCGAGCAAGTCCTGTAACGTTACTGTCTGCAATTGGTTCTCTTCCAGATTCAGCAGGTCAATAAAATGCTGTGAAAATTTTCTGATGTCCTTCATTTCTGAAAGTGGCTTAACAAGAGGATCGCTTATTGACACTATCCTTGGATAATCATTTTCAACACGATCCACTGCCCTGGTGCCCAGTCCTAAAACAAGCCTGAGCATCCCTGCCCTCGGATCCATATCCTTTTTCCATACAAAGGGATTCAGGGAAAGCCCGACCCCGGCAAGTTCCGGGAAAAAATAATTTTTGTGATAAGTGCCTGAGACCCTTTGAACAAGAAGGGCCATCAGCTCATCTGTCTGATCAAGCCCTCTCTGCAGGCGATAAGTAAGGGCGTCCTCATTCATTGTGCTTGCGAAGATACGTTTAACAGCTTCTTCAAAGGCTTCGTATCTCTTTCCTGGAGATCCCTGGTTGACACAGAAATAACTCTCATATTTCCCTGCAAAGGCGCTCCCCAGGGAATCCTCCAGAATACTGGAGGACCTTACAATGATGGGAGACTGGCCGAAATACTCCAGCATAAACTGGAGCTTTTCCTTTATCTCCTCCGGGAACACACCGCTAAGCATCTTTTCTTTCAATTCAGCAGCCTTTGGAAAATAACCTGACCTTGTCTTATGGGCCATAAAAATCTTCCACCAGCCGTTTTGAACAATATAGGAGTAAAAGACATCCGAACCTATATAAAAGGAATCATGATGCTCAAGGACCTTTTCCCAGTTGAAGGTTTTGTCGCTCATTAATATCTTTCTTGATAAAAGCATCCCCAGGGATTTTCCGCCTATAAAACCTGTTCCTATCAGCCTCTCTTTTATCTGAAGAAGGTCTTCCAGTGACATATATTCCCTTATCATGGCAAGCTCTCTTTTTTTCCTGCTGAGCATCAGACGACTTAGCTGTTCAACCATATCCTTTTTTTCTTCATTAACAGTGCCGGACACTACAAGATCCCTGGCGTTCATGAACAGCCTGTCCCAGAAATCAAGATGAAGGCTTGCGTCCATGGTATCCTCCCTGGAGAGATGGAAAGACAGTTCGGACGCCTCCACGCTGTTAATGACCGGCACAAGATCTTCATCTTCCTTTTTTATATGAGGGAAAAACATGGTAGGAGAATAACGGTTTTGCACCTTGAGAGGATGGACACAGATAAGATCCTTGTAATTATACATATCGATCAGAACCTGTGTCGTTTCCCTTATCCGGGCGATGGTTTTGAAGGAGTGCATCTTTCTCAGCACCGCAAAATATGCGATAGTGTTGAGTTCGAAGAGGTAGGGACAGGTAATGAAAAAAAAGTTGCCGATCATAAGATCTGTCGCCCAGACATGAAGCAGTTCGGACAGGCAGTCAAAGATATAATATATGTCTCTGCCTTCCTTTGTGATTATATCATGAACCTGTGATGAAAAGGATTCAAAACCTTTTTCAACCTCCAGGTGGTAAATCTTGACATTATTTTTCCCCTCTAAAAGCGGTGTATGACGCGCAAACCTCATATAAACCACCCTCTGGTTGTTTGATACGGCATTCTTAACAAAAAGCGACACAACCCTTTCATAGTCTTCAATACCGTCAACCTGCCAGACGACATTGTCTCCTGTTCTCAGGTGATTTATAATAGTATCGAGGCTTTTCCATCCGGTGCTTATATGAGAATAGTGAGTCATAAAGGTTCCTTATAGATAAAATTTTAATTTATGTAAGTATGCCGAAGGAGGTCGGTAATCCATGAATATCATTCTAGCTTCAATGATCAAAAAATCCAAGTAAAACATAACTTCAGTAATGTCTGCTTTTATTTGATTACAATTGATATATAATACTGGCGTCATTATATATCTTATTCACCGTCATGATTTGGAAAAACTAAGGAAAAGGCCATGCATTCCCGACTAAAATATTTTATAAACCATGAGAAAACATTGGAACATGCGGAGATGCTCTCAAACAGGGTGGCCAGCCGTTTCCGATATCTCTCGAAACGTTTTAAGCGTAAGAATATCGACTGTTTTCGTCTTTACGACAGGGATATCCCGGAAGTCCGCGCTGTTGTGGACTGGTATGCCGGTCACATTGTTGTTGCAGAGTATGAACGCATGCAGACCGGACCTGAATGGCTTCAGTATATGGCAAATGCAGTAGGCAGCGTCTTGAATGTTCCGCAAGCAAAGATCCACATGAAAAGGCGGCATACCAGGACGCCCGGCAAACAGCGCTACCAGAGAATTGATACACAGGGTGAACGAATCAAGGTAATGGAACGCGGCCTGGCGTTTCTTGTAAACCTGCGGGATTTTATTGATACGGGTCTGCATTCAGACCACCGTGATACACGAAATATTATTAGAGAGCTGTCACAAGACAAGGATTTTCTGAACCTTTTCGCTTATACAGGTACGTTCACCTGCGCTGCGGCTTCAGGAGGTGCAAGAAGCACGGTTACTGTTGATAAATCGGGGACTTATCTTAATTGGGCAAAGGACAACATGGCGCTGAACAGTCTTACAGGCGGGCAGCATGAATTTATTAAATCAGACGCAGGCATATTCCTGGAGCGTGCACACAGGGAGGGCCGACGTTTTACTCTCGCCTTTATTGATCCGCCGTCATTTTTCACTTACGGGGAAAAGAACATTGATTTTGACATAAACAGGGACCACTCCCTTCTGATCCGGACCGTACTAAGGGTTATGGCGCCCGGATCAACCTTATTTTTTTCAACCAATCATCAGCGTTTTGAACCTCGGATAGAAGGCATTCAGGTAAAGGATATAGTTGAAATGACGCCATCAACCATCCCCGAAGACTATCGCAACCGAAAGGTGCACCGTTGCTGGAAGATCACCGTTTGACAATGAATCACTCTATAACAAGGAAACGCCGGGTAATAAAGGATATTTATGATAATATTTATCTCTAAATTGCTTGAATATTATTTGTATTAGGGATAATAAAATAGATCATTAATTATACCAACAGGGAGGACTATACTATGGCGCAGGAAACCGTCTTATCAAAATTCAAACTAACTGGCAGGGAGATTCTTTCTTCCTATGCTGCCTACACTATTGAAGGCGTTATGAGCGCCAGGGTGCAGCGGGGTAAGGATTCATGGACAATAGAGGAGAGAAATGGTATCGCAAAAGGAACGTCAGATGGAGAAAACGAGGCCATATATATCCCCAATGATAAGGCAATCCGCTCAATAGAAAGGAATATAGTACCTTTGCTGCCCAAGAAGGTGGTTATCAGAAAACCTTCCGATATCCTCCAGGCCGTGGAAGAATTCGACCTCAAGCTTATTGAAAAGGCAGGGCCTAACAAGAAGAAATGGGGCGGCAATGCCTGTCTTGCCTCCTCCACGGTGTTTTTCCAGACCCTTTTGAATGCCTCCGGATTTAAGTCCTGGCAGCTTCTTGCGCCGAAAAATTTCAAGACATTTTACATGCCCAACATAGCCTTCAACATGGTATGCGGCGGCGAACACGTACCAGGCACAAAGCAGGACATCCAGGAGATGTTCTTTTTATGCATGAATGCAAAATCCATTAAGGATGTCTTTTCAATGGCAGTCAGATTCTTTAAACAGTTTGAGAAAAACCTGGTTCGGGACGGCCTCCCGACAGGCACCGCAAAGGAAAGGGGCTTTGTATTTCCTGTGAAGGATAATTATGAGGGTCTGAAAAGAATAAAGGAATGCGCCGAACAGTTGGGGCTCAAGCCCTCTGATTACGCCATCGGCACGGATAACGCCTTTTCGGAGATACAGAAGACCGAGGAACTGAAGGAAAAGGGATTGTACGACATGAGGTTTTCAGGGCTCGGAATCAAGACGCGTGAGGAGCTGATTGAATTTGATGCGGGCATAGTAAACAGCGCTGATAATTTCGTGACCATGGAGGATCCCGGATCGGAAAGTGATGTCGAGGCCCATAAATTGATGAACGCAAAGTATGGCAACAGGGTCCAGATAGTCATTGATGACGCGGCAGTGACACAGATGCGCTTTATAATCCCCTTCCTTGCAGGGCGTGAACAGAAAGACAGGGCTGGCAACTCTGTTCTTATTAAATTAAACCAGGCCGGCACCTTTACGGAGACATGCCTTGCAACCGAGATAGTCCTCGGGATTGCAGATAGCAAAAGGGTGGAGAGGTTCCTTGCGGCAAGGGGTGATACGAAAAAGGTCCTGACCGATCTCAAGCCATTGGGCGTAAAAAGTATTGCAGAGGCGGTAAATAACATTAAAGCCCTGGGTTCAACTGCCTTCTTCTCTCATCGGTCAACTGAGGGATCTTCGGAATTTCTGCCTATTATGCCCATGATTTACGGTTCAGTCTCAAACAAGTTATGGTTCAAGGCAGGCGCTCCCAACGGAGAAAGGAACCTGCAGAACTATAATCCCCTCATAAGGGCAGAGGAAGAGATGCGCGCTTCAGGCGTAAGGACCGTGGTTCCGGGATTTGACGGTCTGCCAAAAGGCGTAAAGGTCCCGGTGATAAAGTAGAAGACAGATTACCGGTTCGATGGCAGAAGATATCCGCCGGATAAAGACACATTGCTCCAGGATGGATCATGGAGGATGCGGTATTATCCTGGAGGCAAAAGGAAACCGTATTATCAGCATCAAGGCCGACCCTGATGGCTTTTTAAACAAAGGCCATATCTGTGTTAAGGGTTTGAACGCCGCCGGGCTGATTGATCATCCTTCCAGGCTTAGGCACCCGGTCAAGCGTGCAGGCGTCAGGGGCGGTGGAAAATGGGAAAGGATATCCTGGGACGAGGCCATAGATACCATATGCGATAACCTGCGCCTTATCAGGGACCGTTATGGCGCAAGGGCTGTGGCGTTCTGTCAGGGTATGCCCAAGGGCATGGAACATTTCGCGCTCATCCGTCTTGCCAACATCTTCGGATCCCCTAATGTGGTTGGAAATCAGGATGTATGTCATGCCCCCAGGGAATTATCCGGGAAATACACATGCGGGTTCTATCCAGTCCCTGATCTTCGCAATAAAACAGAGCTGGTAGTAGCATGGGGCAGCGATAACCTCAGGACAAATGAAGAAGGCGCCATATGCAGTCAGCTCCTCGGTCGTCTCAGGGAAGGGACCCGTCTTATCGTAATTGATCCCATGAAGACTACTTTAGCTGAAAAGGCCGGCTGTTGGCTCCAGCCAAGGCCCGGGACCGACAATGCCCTTGCCCTTGCATTCTTAAACGTGATTATTAATGAAAGGCTATATGACATTGATTTTGTGGAGAAATGGACCCATGGATTCTACGAATTCTCAAGGCATGTAATGCAGTACACGCCTGAAATTATGTCGGAGATTACATGGGTTCCGGCAGGGCTTATAAGGGATGCTGCCAGGGCCTATGCCCTTGCGCGTCCTGCGTCGATCCTCTGGGGAAACGCGCTTGAACATAATGTAAATGCCTTTGACTCTCTGAGAGCTATTACATGTCTCATGGCTATTACCGGAAACCTTGATGTCCCGGGCGGAAACATCCATGCCAACGAGCCTGATATCCTCCGCCTGGGCGAACTTGTCCGGGCTGACATGCTGCCTTCAAAGAAGACGGAGATGATCAATGCCCACTGTGATATCCTGCCCGGTATGATGACAATACCCCCTACCCTTTTCCGGCGCGCTGTCCTTGATGGTCGGCCATATCCTGTACAGGGCGCCTATATTATGGGCGCAAATCCATTGCTTACCTATGGTGACAGTAAAATGACCGTTAATGCATTGATGAAACTCGATTTCATAGCTGCCTCGGACATATTCATTACCCCTACCGCCCTCTTTGCCGATATTGTAATGCCCGCGGCCTCTGCCTTTGAGTTTAATGATATAGGCAATGCAGGACTGGGACACGGATATATACTGGCAAGACCTAAGGTTGTTGATCCGCCCGATGAGTGCTGGCCTGAGATGAAGATAATAAATGAGATCGGTAAGAGGTTGACATCCGGAGAACTTTGGTATGACGATTATAATGAATTTCTTGATGAATTGTTAAGTCCGTCAGGGTTCAGCTTTAGGGAGTTTGCCCGACTGGGGCACCTGGAGGGCGCCGTAACATACAGAAAATATGAACGAAAAGGATTTAAAACCCCTTCAGGAAAGGTAGAGCTTGTTCTCAGCAGGTCCCGGGAACTGAAACTCCCGGCCATGCCCTGTTTTACGAATCTGCCTGAGAATGAAGACCCTGAATTTCCCCTTGTTCTTACCGGGAAAAAAGATCGCTTTTATCCTAATTCATCATACAGATTTCATGAATCCCTGAAAAAACACAGTCGCTTTCCCATAGCGGAGATCAATCCGGATACAGCTGAAATATACGGGATAAAGGATGGAGACGAGATATCTATTACGACAAAGAATGGCGAGATATCACAGTCTGTAAGGGTTACAGACAGAATTCATCCCAAGGTAATCTACGCATCCTATGGGTGGTGGTTTCCCGAATCGGGAATTGATGCGCAATATGACTGGATGAGATCAAATTATAATATATTAATATCTGCTGATAATATTGGAAAGGAATTCGGTACGCCGAATATGAAAGGAATCGGTTGCAGTATCAGAAAAAAATAGGTCATCCATATTAATCTATAAAATTATCGTATAATTCAAATAACATGCTTAAATTCTTTAAAGTATCTTTTTATATTATCTCATCCTTTATCCTGATCTGTGCAGCATTTTTTATAATCATCTACATGCAGGTAACAAGGGAGACATCGGAGTTGATAGAAAGGGGGGCTGTAAAGAATGCCGTAT
>JAFGIC010000175.1 GCA_016929815.1 Deltaproteobacteria bacterium | reverse complement strand
GATGAACTGGGAGGCGCCGCAGATGAGGCGGTTGCCGCCCTGAAGTCCGGGGCGGCAATGTCCGCTGAAAGGCGCGTATCCCTGCTCATGGACCAGATAACCGAGGAGGAATACAATCCTGAGAACAAAGACAATATAAGGGACGATTTCAGGAGGCGGTACTCCTGGCTCATGGGGATAAAAAAACCGGTAATCGCGGCAATCAACGGCCCCGCGGCAGGACTGGGGCTCCTTATAGCCCTCTATTGCGATATCAGGTTCGCCTCGGACAGGGCAAAATTCTCAACTGCCTTTTCAAAAAGGGGACTTATTGCGGAGCACGGCATCAGTTGGATGCTTCCGAGGATAGTAGGGCTTTCAAACACCCTTGACATGCTCTACTCATCGCGCCTTATCACGCCGCAGGAGGCCTTAAGCATGGGCCTTGTAAACAGGGTATTCCCCCATGAGTCATTCATAAGCGATGTGATGATATATGCCGGGGAACTTGCGAACTCGGTTTCACCGCGTTCCATGCGGGTTATTAAAAGGCAGGTGTATAACGCCCTGTTCCAGACACTTTCAGAGGCATCGGAGGCCGCTGACGAAGAACTGCTCAAGAGCCTTGCCTCCGATGACTTCAAGGAAGGCGTGGCCCATTTCCTGGATAAAAGGCCCCCGCGTTTTACAGGACGATGAATTAGCCCAAAAGAAGAGCAGGGCGACAAAAATTCCGAATACAGGAGTCAGAAGTCAGAACAAATAAAATTTCTACAGGTTTTTTTCTTTTCTTCTGTCTCCTGTTTACTGTATTCAATCAAAATGAACAACTTACATCATTTTCACCGGGAGAATTATTTCAATAAATGGGTCAGGAACCGAATAAAATCATCTATTCCATGATACGGCTCAACAAATTCTATGATAAAAAGCCCGTGTTGAAGGACATATCCATATCCTATTTCTACGGGGCGAAGATAGGCATACTGGGTCTGAACGGGTCGGGCAAGAGCACCCTATTAAGGATCTTCGCAGGTATAGACAAGGAGTTCAACGGCCAGGCCATCCTGTCTCCCGGCTATAGCGTGGGCATGCTTGAGCAGGAGCCCTATCTCGACAATACAAAGCTTGTGCGCGAGGTTGTTGAGGAGGGCGTGCAGGAGACCGTCAACCTTCTCAAAGAGTTCAACAGGATCAACGAAAGATTCGCTGAGCCCATGTCCGATGACGAGATGAACAAACTAATTGAGAGGCAGGGGGAGGTCCAAGAAAAGATAGACGCACTCAATGCCTGGGATCTGGACTCGCGTCTTGAGATGGCCATGGACGCCCTCCGCTGCCCCCCGGGCGAAACCCCTGTCGATGTGCTTTCAGGCGGAGAGAGGAGGCGCGTGGCCCTGTGCAGACTGCTCCTCAAGAAGCCGGATATCCTGCTCCTTGACGAGCCCACAAACCACCTTGACGCCGAATCCGTGGCATGGCTTGAGCAGCACCTGCAGCGTTACGAGGGCACGGTCATAGCGGTCACCCATGACCGCTACTTCCTTGACAACGTGGCCGAGTGGATACTGGAGCTTGACCGGGGCGAGGGCATACCGTGGAAGGGCAACTACTCATCATGGCTGGAGCAGAAGAAGAACAGGCTGGCAAACGAGGAAAAGGCGGAGAGCAAGAGACAGAAGACTCTTGAGCGCGAACTTGAGTGGATAAGGATGTCGCCCAAGGGAAGGCACGCCAAGGCAAAGGCCAGGATCAACGCCTATGAGACACTTGTCGGCCAGGACATGCAGGCAAGGGACAGGGACCTTGAGATATATATACCGCCCGGCCCCCGCCTTGGCGACGTGGTTATAGAGGCAAAGAATATCAGCAAGGCATATGATGATCGGCTTCTGATAAAGGACCTGTCATTCCTGGTCCCACCCGGCGCGATTGTAGGGGTTATAGGCCCCAATGGCGCAGGCAAGACGACACTGTGCCGCATGATCACTGGCCAGGAGCAGCCTACGTCGGGTTCCATCAGGCTGGGCGAGACGGTCAATCTTGCCTATGTTGACCAGAGCAGGGAGACACTTGATCCTAAAAAGACCATATGGGAGGCCATATCCGACGGCAACGATATCATCCAGATGGGCGGCAGAGAGGTGAATTCACGCGCCTATGTCTCAAGGTTCAATTTCACGGGCACGGACCAGCAGAAGAAGGTGGGTTTGCTTTCTGGGGGAGAGAGGAACCGTGTGCATCTTGCAAGGATGCTTAAGGGAGGGGCAAACGTAATACTTTTGGATGAACCTACCAATGACCTTGATGTGAATACCCTCCGGGCCCTTGAGGAGGCACTGGAAAATTTCGGGGGCTGCGCAATTGTTATAAGTCATGACAGATGGTTTCTCGACAGGATAGCCACGCACATACTCGCCTTTGAGGGAGAGAGCAGCGCATACTGGTTTGACGGAAATTTCACAGAATATGAGGAAGATAAGAAGCGCAGACTGGGAGAAGACGCGGTGCGGCCCCACAGGATAAAATATCGGACTTTGACGAGGGCGTAAAGATAAACTGCAGGGTTCCAGGGTTCGAGGGGTCTAGGGTTCAAGTGAAAGGACCCAGGGAAAAAGCTAAAGAGAAGATATAGTCTTCATTATGTTTACTGTCTTCTGTCTTTCTCTCTTGAACCCTCGAACCCCTGGACCCTCGAACCCTAAAAGAAAAGGCCCGGTCATTGACCGGGCCTTTTCTGTCTTTAAACAATCACATCTTTCCTGTCTTCAGGTACAGGAAATGGGCAAGGGCCGGGTGGAGTATCAGCGCTCCAAGCATATTCACCATGAACATGAATGCCAGCATCAGACCCATATCCGCCTGGAACTTGATGGGAGAAAAGACCCAGGTCGCAACCGCCACGGACAGGGTGATTCCTATAAGCATTACCACCTTGCCCGTGAATAGGTCTGCCCTGTAAAACGATTCGGCAAGTGTATGGCCTGCCCTGTAATGCCCCAGCACCACATTCAATATGTAAAGGGCGTAATCAACTCCTATGCCCACTCCAAGGGCAATAACAGGCAGTGTCGAGACCTTCACACCTATTCCCATCTGTGCCATCACGCCTTCAGCCATGACAGATGTGAGTATAAGGGGCAGTATGGCGCAGGCAACGGCCCTCCAGGATCGGAATGTTATATAGCACATCGCTATAACCACGGTGTAAACCAGGACAAGTATGATACGGTTTGCCTTTTCGACCACGATGTTGGTGGCCGCCTCTATGCCGGCGCTTCCCGCGGCCAGGAGGAACTGTACATCCTCTGTATTGTTCTCTTTCGCAAATCCCTCCACAAGATTTACTACACTTGTGAGCGTATCCGCCTTATGATCCTTCAGATATACATAGAGGGGAATCAGGTCTCGGCTTTCGTTATACATCCCCATCCCGGCATTGTTGGCGATAAAATTCATCATGTTCTGGCTGTAAAGTACATCATACCATTTCGGGCTGCCCTCTGTTATCCCGGGGCAGACCTGGCGATTAAGAAGGGCCAGGGAATTGGTGGATTCCACCCCTTCCGATTGCCGAAGTTCCCACTCGAGGGCGTCGGTCTTCATGATCGCCTCAGTGCTGGTAAACAAATAGTCAGGGGTGGTCTTTACCATTATTGCAAGGACATCGGAACTTGCCCCGTAGTTTGAAACGATAAAGTCATTATCCTTGTTGTATCTCGAATCAACCCGCAATTCCGGCGCGCCCGGGTCAAGGTCTCCTATCCTCAAATCCTGTCTCATCCACAGTGCTATAAAAAAGAGAAAACATGATACAATAATAGCTATGGTTGCGTACTTCCGCTCCGTAAATCTGTCAAGAAAGACGAATATCGGGTGTCTGTGCTTCTCCACCCTCCCGGTCTCTTCCTCAATAAGGCTTCGTAGGGCTGCCTTCCGGCTTACCCCGACATAACTTAAAAGCACAGGCACCAGTATCAGATTTGTAAAGATGACCACAGCCACACCAATGCTCGCGATGATTGCCAATTCCCTGATGGCGCCGATATCAATAAGCAATAGAACGGCAAAACCGAAGGTGTCGCTGACAAGGGCTGTAACACCTGGAAGGAACAAACGGCGGAATGTATATCGTGCGGCTATAAGCTTGCAGGTCCCTCTACCGGCATCCTGGAGGATGCCGTTCATCTTCTGCGATCCGTGACTCATCGCTATTGCGAACACCAGGAAAGGCACCAGGACCGAATAGGGATCCAGCTCATAGCCAAGTGACGCGGACAGCCCCAGCTGCCATATCACAGCGATCACCGAACAGAACACCACCACCAAGGTGCTTCTTATACAGCGTGTGTACCAGAAGAGGACCGCAGCTGAAATGATAACCGCTACAATAAAGAAAAACATGATCTGCCGGATGCCGTCGATCATGTCCCCCATCACCTTCGCAAATCCGGTGATATGGATCTTTATGGTGTCCGATTCGTATTTCTCCCTGATAGACTCAAGCTGTTCGGAGAATTTGCCGTAGTCGATCGGACTCCCTTCGGCATCTGCGGCCAATAAAGGAACAGATACGATGCTGGATTTATGATTAAGCGCTACGATATGACCTATGGTCCCGGACTGCTCTACATTCCTGCGGATCTGCTCGACGCTTTCAGGGGATCTGTCATATTCGCTCGATATAACAGATCCGCCTGCAAAGCCCACTTCTGTTATGCCTGTCCAGCGGGTCGCTGGGGCCCAGAGGGATCTGACATTCATTCGATCCACGCCCGGCAACAGGAATGCCTCATCGTGAACCTTTTGCAGTACATCAAGATATTCGACATTATATATCGTTCCCTCGGTGCTCTCCACGGCAATGCGAACCGCGTTACCCAGGCCGCCCAGATCTGTCTTATGATTCAGATAATTGACAATATATGGATGACCTGTGGGTATTGTCTTTTCAAAATTGGCATTAAGCCGAATTCCCGTTATAAAATAACTCATTGCCAGGGTCATCAGTATGCAAAGGATCAATATAATAAACCTGTTGTTAAAGACGACCCTTTCCGCCCACATTCCAGTGCTCTCATCAAAATCCTTGGGGTCCTTAATGACCGGCATTACTTCCACATCGCGTGAATGTTTCATCTCTGCACCCCCTTTCCCTGCATGTCTTCCGCGGACAGTTTAACCGGTATAGCCCCTCCATAACCTACCGTCATAAGTGTATCCTTATTGATCCGTATTATTGATGAGATAGGCGCAAGTCTCGGCGCATCAGGAACTGTTGTTATTGTACGGCCATTATCATTGCTTTTCAGGATTACTCCGCCCTGATTCGAAAACACCATGGTCCCGTCATCAAGGCATATGGCCGATGAAAATGAGACCTCGCCGGACACTTGGGCTTTATTAAATGTAGCTCCCTGATCCGTAGACCAGTAGGCATTGCCAAGCAGACCGACCAGAAGGATCTCGCCTGAAGACGCCGTTATTATGTCAAAAAAGGTCCCTATATAAGGTGTATCGACCCTCTTAAATAAACTCCCGCCATCCGTTGAAATAAGAAAAAGTCCCTGTTCACCGGCTATGTAACACATGTCCCCTGATGCGTGAATTGCATAAAGATTAAGCATCCCTTCATTCTCCGTGCGGTCCAGCCATGGTTGCCATGTGTTTCCTGCATCCTGTGTGCGGAATATAAGACCGTACGCGCCGATAATAAATCCCTCCCGTTCATTTTTAAAATGAATATCCAGAAAGGGCTTGTCCGGACCGTCATCTACAAAGAGCTGTGCATTGTACAATTGCGTCTGCGCGGCATTGTCTTCCGGTCCTTTTTTATCGGCCTCAGACTTGGCGGAGTCGTATATCATCTCTGCTGCAACTACGCCATCCAATTTGAGTGTCCAGGTTTCCCCCGCATCCGTGCTGTTAAGGACAATCCCCGCGTGTCCCACGGCCCAGCCATTATCAGGGTTAGGAAAGCAGACGGCAGTTAAGGTAACACTCGTGGGCACATTCGCCTGTTTCCACGTATTGCCTGAATCATCCGAATAAGTAATAATTCCACGCTCCCCGACTGCCACAATACGACTGCCTGCCAGGGTAACATCAATAAGAACCGCGCCCGCCGGATTTTTTGCCCTCACAGCCGGCCGATCCATGGGTTCAATAAAACCGGCCCCAAAGACGACACAAGGCATAGCCAGACATACGGCAACAAGAATGCCGACAATTAAATGCACAATTTTTCCCATTTATTACTCCTAAAACACAATCGGGAGCATGGAAAATTAACCATGCCCCCGAATATGTTAAGATACAACAATTAACGGACGCCTTCTCCGCCCAGTGAGCCGGCTGTAAACTCCATGTCCTTATAGGGCGGCATAATCTTAAACTGTTCATCATACCTGTTATACAGGTTGCTTGCCGCCCATGTGCCGGAGATCAGGTCATAGAAACCCCAGCTAAGAGGGATTGTCCCTGGAACATCCGGCATTACAACATAGAGACCCCATCCTGATCGCCACAGGTCTCCATTGGCGTCATATCTGTCGCTAAGAACTACGCCCCAGGTGTCTTCATCAATATAATAGACACTCCTCGGGCACTGATGTCGCATGCCTTCGGCAAGGGCGCCTTCTATGACCCAGACCCTGTGTAATTCCCACCTGATATAATCGGGGTTTAAGTGCCTGTTATTAAGGATCGCGTAAACATCCTTGGGCTGCATGGATTTGTTGGCATTATAGGGGATGTACATCTCCTTCTTGCCCACGATCTTCCAGTTATACCTTTCGAGCGATTGCGAGCCGTCAAACACCTCCGTTTCATCATACGTCGTCACACCTGAAACGGAGGATGTGGGAGTGTCGCAGCAGGAGTTGGGAAGCCGCCTTACACGGCGTTGAGCCGTCATATAGACCCATGTCGTGGTCTCTGACCCCACAAGGGTATTGCGTCCCACTATTCCCTCTCCG
This sequence comes from Deltaproteobacteria bacterium, assembly GCA_016929815.1. Classification (GTDB taxonomy): domain Bacteria; phylum Desulfobacterota; class DSM-4660; order Desulfatiglandales; family HGW-15; genus JAFGIC01. The sequence goes on along the minus strand of JAFGIC010000175.1, from coordinate 6,739 downwards.
GCCTTTATGGGCGGGCCGTTGGAAATCAGACGTATCATCCAGAATTCGCCTTTCCAATTCTTCTCATATTCCTCCAGGGTCTGGTCCTCAATATAGTAAGGCATCAGTTGCTTTGCCTCTACCTCATTGAGCATGACAAGCTTCCCTGTAGCAGTGCCCAGAACGGCGTCATTGGTAAAATGCCAGGCAGAAGGGCGCCATCTCAGCAGATGGTTCCACATTACCTCTACCCCGCTCTTCGGGACTGGAAATGGTATTCCACCATATGCCGATTTTAAATTATATCCTTCCAGATAGGCGCGTGTGGCATTTTTATAGGTGTTGTCATATACCCACTGGGGCGCTGAGGCGGTCCTGCGGGTCTGGTAAACATCAATACGGTAGGTATCCGGATATTTCTTAAGAAGCGTCTTGGTGCTTTCTGTAAGTTTATCCGCGTACTTATCCATGTTAGCGGCCGTAATGGAATACAGCACCTTATCGCTCGCAAAGGGGTCTGACCTTCGACCGCCGTTCACGAAACTTGAATCAACCTTGGTATATCCGCCGTCCCAGGCAGGGATCGTACCGTCCGCATTTCCTGCCTTTTCAGCCCCGAAGGGGGTCAGGGTAGTATTGAGTTGTTCGGCCTCCTGGGCCGTTACCTTTGCGTTTGCAATGCCGACGCCGGCCAAAGACAGGCACAGAGCGGCGCCGATAATTATTTTCATTGATTTTTTCATTAATCTTCCTCCTCTCTGTGTTATTAGAACGCCCTGCGCAGGGTTAGTCCGACATAGTCCCTGTCAGCGTGTGATTGATAGTCAGTGTCCCCGTAATAGTTCATATAGGTCAAAGCGACATTCCAGAGGTTGTTATAGGTCCCGTTAAGCCCGATATTCCATGATCCGCCTTTATTAACGCCTGTATCCATAACAGAAGAGTTGCCTGTGGGGGCATATTCAACGCCCATAGGCATTGTCAGGTCAAAAGCGGGCAGGAACTGGAACCACTTGGGCTCAAAGACCACCTTGGTCCTGAGACCATATTTCTCTTTTGTAAGATCCAGGACGTCTTCATTCTTTGTAACGCTCATGCGTTTGTTATAGCCTATTTCAAAAATCAAATCAGCGGAATCATATAAGGCCGAAGAAGGCAGGCCGGGATTAAAGAAGTTCAAATTCGCATGAAATGTCTTTCCAACCGCATAAAGAGGATTCTCATCGTTATCTGCAGTATCACCCGCGAATATCGCCAGCATCAAATCCCCTGATTTTAAAGGCACATTGGTGCGGTAGGTCAACTCAAGAGCCGCAGTCCAGATACCCAGGGTAGCGTTGGCGCTTGCGCCGTATGCCTGGATATTTTCGGCATAGACTAAGTAGTAATCGCCCATAGTCGGCGGTCCCATAACAGGTGGCGCGAGCATTTCAGTATATATCTGCGGCATCTTGTCATGGTAACGAAGATAGTAGGCCCCGAAGTCAACGCCGAATGTGCTCGCGTACAGGACCTCAAGACCGTACTGCCCTGAGTCGTCAGCCTCTAAATCCTTGCTTTTATTCCTTGTAAAATTCGTGGGAAGACCGGTTATTATACGATCGCCTCCACCGTCATTGTCAAATATATCCACAGGGGAAAAATAGCTGCCTACCCCGAAGAAACGGTTTGGCTCCCATTTAAACTGATAAAAGGCGCCAAGAGACATTCCATTTGGAAACTGCAGGTTGGCTGTTGCCTGCGGGACCGGAAGCAGGAGATCTCTCATCATCATATTCGGCATGGTCGGGCCCTTGGCAAGGTTATTGGGCCCCATGCCCCCGGCGATGCCGTTGTCGCCGAAGAAGAATGACGTGCCCCACCACAGGCCGTACTGTCCGATCTTATAGGTCAGCTGCGATTCGCCCAGGTAAGTGCTGCCGAAGGTAAATGCATCCATAAGCTCCGCATTCTTGCCGTGCATTTTAACCGTGTCATCGGTGAATTCATTGTATGCAACCGATGTCTGATTCACCGTTGCTTCAGAATCATTGTCATTTTCCTTGTTATAGACAGTGTCATACCACGCCGCCCCGCTGAACCTGACCCCAAATTTATTATAGCTGATGTCAAACTCCGAAAACAGATCCATACGATTCATGACTATACCTTTGTCAAAATTGCGGTTTCCGTCATCCGAGTTTATAGAGGCGATCAAATCAGAGTCCTGATCGCTCAGCCTGTTCATCAAACTATAGGTTAATGTGTTGTCAAAATGTATCTTTAAGTCCGTGTTTGCTGTTTTGAACATAAAGGCCTGGGCCTGTCCCGTGAACAGGGCAATCATAAATACCATGCCCAGGTACGCAATGAGCCTTTTACTGAAAACGCACCTAAATTTAGAAAAACTGATTGCTTCTCTCACTATACTTCCTCCTTTCGCGTTGTTGGAACCCGGAATTTCTAAAGCGTATATTGAACCAAATAATATACACTTAAGGGTAACCGTCACCGGATCGGCCCCAACAGAAAAAATTTTAATAAAAGGACTGATAACTTCTCTCAGCCGCTCCCTGGATCTATAAGACAAAACAATGGATAAAATAAAATTTTTTCTTTTTTTTAGTATTGAAAAGCTGAAACTATCTGTTTTTTTGATGGTAATTGATTAAAATTTCCGCATGATTTATGTATGAATATCCATATATAAAATACATTCATAATATAATTTATATTGAATAAACTTGTCAACCCATATTTCTATTTCTAATTATATTGAATTATGAAGACTTCGTGAAGAATCTACCCTTTACCCGCCGAATCGATCGGGCATGAGAAAGTAATAATAAACAGGCCATACTCATAAAAAAAGGCCACATCTATTAAAATGTGGCCTTTTAAATTATCAAAACCTGCTTTAGCCGGGTAAGAAAATATCGATCCGCTCAATTATTATCAACAGGTTTTCTTCTCGGAATCCGCAACCGTCTTCTTGAATTTTTCAATCATAGCCCTTGGAGTCGCTGTCGCCCGCTCGTAACGGGGAAATTTGACGCCCTCAAACCCGGCCAGAAACTTAGCAATATCTTTCAGAGGCTCAAGGTCATAACGGCTCATCATGGTAATAGTCTCCATAAGGGGTGAACCTCCGCCATGAACGCCCGCGACGGCCTGAGCCGCCTCAAAGGGATCGCACAGCTTGTTCTCCATCATTCGCATGACCCTGTGGGTCTGTTCGGCCGTGTATGCCGGATTTCTTACTATATACTTATTGCAGAGATCCGCAGTCTCAGGTTCAAAGAAGCATTCCTCCGTAGGCAGCGAGGCGCATATGCCGCCCGTCAGGTCTGCCAGGGTCTCATACTCATGGTAGATCTTCTGTCCCGCCAATTTTCTTCCCGCGTTGGTAAGGATTTCATCTGGAACCCAGTTGCCGCTGGGGAACTGTTCTGCGCGCAACGCGGATGCCTGACCTGCCGCGAATACAAGCTCGGCCGTACTGATTATATCGCATATCTTATCACGAACATGATGTTCCCTCGCGATATCGTTAACATCGGCAACCAGGGCGGCCTGGGCCGCTATAACCTCGGACACCGCCGTTTTGCACCCCGTATATGAATGCCTGTGATAATGTGCGAACATAAGCGCGAGATAACCCGCAAACTGCAAGACATCCGGATGGTCATAACCGTTCATGAACACCCTTTCTTCGGGCACGAATGTATCGTCAAAGATAGTCAAAGATTCAACGTCTCCAACATCGGCGAAAGGGGCCTTCAGGTGGATTCTCTTGTGGTGTCTTCCGGGAAGGGCCATAAGCTTGACTCCGTCCCAGTCGCCCGGCAGGGCAAAGGCCACTGCATAGCCTTCATCGCCCTTGCCCATCAGTTTTGTCGGGGTAACGATTATTTCATCAACGTAAGGTGCGTTGGAATTGCAGACCTTTGCGCCGCGCACTATGATACCCTTGCAGGGCTTCCCGTCAATGCCTTTCCCATCCACGTTTGTCTTGATTACACGCACAAACTGGTCAGGGTCCGGCTGCATGTGCGCCCTTTTGTACTTGGGATTTCGGGAACCCTTTACATCTGTCTGGGCGCAGTTCGCGACAAGATCATATTTCTGTGAGTAGGCCAGATACTTGTTAAAACGTTCATGATAATTTGTTCCACAGGCCTGGTCAATATCATATGTTACGGCCGCGAGTGAATTTAACGCGTCCGTCCCCATGCATCGCTGGATGCACCCGCCTACGCGGTGACAGAGAAGTCTTGTCATCAATTGTTTATTCAGCAAGTCTTCCTTTGATCTGTTAATATGTGTGAAACGGTTTATTTTCTCGCCGGTCAAATGAGATGTGGCCGTACATACATCCTGATAATCCGGATTATGGGCAAAATCGAATGTCTGTTTCATCACATACATTCCGCCCTTTATCCAGTCTCCGGTCCTGTCCACCTTCTTGCCGTTGAGATATACGTTGGGTTTCATTTTTTTCAATCTTTCTGCATAATCCTCATAAGTTCCTATTGGCATTATAAAAAGTCTCCTTTATATCAAGCTCTCAATTATTTATATAAATAATTATTTAAAATTATTAGCATATAGAGTAATTTACCTGCCATGTCAATTAAATAAATGTCCAGCCGCGTCTAAAGATTCCCATGAACTGGGCGGCATCCCGGATACGAAATACCTAATGCGCTATAATAACCGCTAACTCCTTTAATCCACTGTCCTTTTTAAGTAAATCCTCAACCCGGCAAAAAAATTTATTGACATTAGACAAAATTGGAGTAGCATCCCGCTCAATTTGAACCCGGCAACAGTAATGTCCGGTAACAAGATTACATATTCATTAACAAAAATATTTATTGCTGACCGCGTGTTCCTGTTTAAATAATCTCAGGAACAGCAAGAAAGGAACGTGATAAAACTGTAAAAGTCTGCAAAATGATCCGAAGATATGGTGTTGTATTTTTAAAAGGACGCAGCGACGATCTTTGGTGATTCACCGACCATCGCTTTAACAGACCCAAATCGATCCGTAAGCAACAAATAAAATAAATTTTTGCTAATATTGCAGAAGCGCCTGTGAGGTTATTCTTATAGATATAATTGGCGCATTAGAAAAAAAGCACTTACAACTGTATTTTAGTATAATAAAATGAGATGAATTATAGGAAGAGAATTCTCCAGAGGATTCTCTTTTTCACTATAGGGGTTCCATCTGCCTGACAAGTAGGTGGCTTAATATGTCAAAAATATAATATCTTTAAAAGGAGGTTTTATTATGAAAAATTTATTCAAAATAATTGTTATTGGAATTCTTTCAGCATTCGTTGCCACAGGCTGCCAAAAGGCGCCTACACAGGAAGTCACTGATGCACAGGCTAAGGTTGAGGCTGTCACCACTGCCGACACCCAGACCTACGCAGCTGATGAACTGGCTCAATTACAGGCAGACATGAATGTCGCACTCGAAGAGATCAAAGTCCAGGATGAAAAGTGGTTCGGCAACTTTGATAATGCAAAAGTGATGCTTTCGGACCTGGGCGCTTCTGCTGAGAACATTGCAACAATTGCCGCTCAAAGAAAGGAAGAGGCAAAAACAGCGGCCGTAAATGCCCAGATTGAGGCGCTGACCGCCATAGAATCGGCAAAGGCCCTTGTGGATCAGGCCCCAACCGGCAAAGAGACAAAGGCAGATATCGAGATGTTCAAGATGGATATATCGGGCCTTGAGGAATCACTCGCTGGTCTTCAGTCTTCGATTGATACGGAGAAGTACTCCGAGGCACTTGACAGCGCCAATATTATTAAGGAAAGGGCATCGTCCATTTCAAATGAGATTACCCTGGCATTGGAGAAGGTAAAAAGCAAAAAGAAATAACGCTTAACCCTGTCAGCTTTCAGCGGTCAGCTGGAGATTGAATTAAAAAGACTTTGCTGAAAGCTGACAGTCTTCATCCGAAAATACCAGTTTTCGGATTCATGCTGTCAGTCCCGCCAAGGCGGGATCAGCAAAAACTTATTAATTAAATGATTTAGCTGAATGCTAATCGCTGACCGCTGAAAGCTCCATCCATAAATGCCTTCTTTATGGATGGACACTAATTAAGTTTTCATATAAAAAACTGTAAACAAAAAATGTTTGATATCATGCATAAATATATAGCCATACTCTTATTAGCCCCATTAATATGCATCGGATGCGATACTCCAATAGCGCCTCCTGAGGTAAACCTTTTAGAGGTTCAACAGAGCGTGCTCTTAGAGGCCGGAGTTAAAGAATATGCCCCTGATGAATACCTGACTTACATGGCAGTCTATGATAACGCGTTAAAAACGTTTACAGAGGAGGATAAGAGGTTTCGGTATTTTAGAGATTATGAACCGGTCAGAGAGGAACTCAGGTCGGTCCTTGCCCAGGGGAATAAGCTGCTGGCAATGACCAGAAATATCAAGGGCGAAAGGATCAAGGCCATCGAGGAACAGATCTTAACCCTTAATTACAGGATCTCATCCATTAAAAAATCTTCTTCCATGATAAATGAAGGAAGGATGTTGAGAAAAAGCCTGAGCAGGGCGGAGGTCCTGCTGGCTGAAGCGGAACTTTTATATCAAAAAGGCGATTATGACGCCGCCGAAAAAAAATTGAGCAGTGTAAACACATATTCCCTGGATTCCATGGATAAGGCTCAGAATATTCTGAGTCGATATATGGACAAAACCCAGATAAAAAAGTGGCGGAACATGGTCGAGGCGACAATCTCAG
>JAFGIC010000174.1 GCA_016929815.1 Deltaproteobacteria bacterium | reverse complement strand
GGAGGTCCCCCGGGCGGCGGAGGCGGCTTTGACATGACCGGTGACAGCAGCTTCAATATTAAGGGCAATTCCGGCATGGATAATGTCTATAGCTTTTTCGGCATGAGCGATGAGGATGCCTCCGGCATTAATGATGAGGATGTATCCATGATCAATGCACAGCCCGGCGGCGGCATGGGCGGTGGCGGCGGCATGGGAGGCGGCATGGGCGGTGACATGGGAGGCGATATGGGCGGAGATATGGGCGGCGATATGGGCGGCAGTACACCGCAGACAAATCTTGAAGTATGGTTGAGTGTGACCTTGGCTGCCAAGTAAAGCCTGATCCCGATTTTACAGAAGGATAAAAAAGGGGGGTGTTTTTTGAGACGAACGCCCCCCTTTCATTTCTATGGACTTATGAAAAGGATTGACAGATAATTATTAGGGCGATATATGAATCCCTGATTTTTCATAAATCTCAAATTATCATTTTACATTATACATTATATAAGGAGTCTATCATGTTCGGTCTTGGAGTGCCTGAATTAATTATAATTGGAATTATTATCCTTCTTATCTTTGGGGCAAAGAGGATACCGGAGATCGGGAAAGGTATAGGAGGCGCTATAAGAGAATTCAGGGGCATAGGAAAAGAACTGCAAGGGCCCAAACCTAAAACAAAAAAATCAAAAGTAAAAAAGCTCATCCAAGAAGAAAATGATGCCGAATCTTCAATTGAGGCCAAGGTCGCAAAAAAGGTTATAGAACAGGTACCTGGCGCGAAGAAGGTCATGGAAATCAATGACAAGGTCAACAAGGTTAAGGAAATAATCGGCTAAGGATTTTTTAATTTTTGTTTTTATAAACTTAAAAGGGTTTTATCTTGATAGATTTTCTTTCTTTCCAGGTGTAAAGACTTGTGAAGGTCTTTACTAATGAAGATTGGATTTATCACTGTTCACCCCTTTTCCTCTGTCAACAATAACTTCCGTTAAAATCGTCACATCTGACAAAACCGGCCCTATATAGGTGAAGTATTAACTGAAAATCAATTATGTCCTATCAGGATCTTGCATATTTCACGTCCTATGCCTAGCAGCCCAATTTTTTAATAATGAAACTGCTTAAGTGCGGGAGAGATAATCCGGGTGCGTTTATTTGTTATTGTGTTTCCACGAGGATATCTCTAAGGCGAATAGCGGGCATTATGTCTTGCTTATTAGAAAATACATAAATTATACAATTTAAAATTGACAAAGAAAAAAATATATAATAATCTCAGACTGAATAATTTTTATTTTTGTGCGATAATGGGTTTCATTAAGAGAGGGGGATATGAACCTAATTCATTCGCTTATCGGAAGACGCAGATTTTTGCTTACATCTCTGACTTCTATAGCCACGCTTGGCCTCGGCAGAAAGGCGGCGCCTTTTTCTCACGGTTCCGCAGGGGCATCCGAGAAGCATGGAACTGCGGGGGGAAGGCCCCTTAAAGGCATTGTGCTCTATTACTCGGCTACCGGAAGCACGGGTAAAATAGCGGGCGCTATCCACAGGGGGATGAAATCTGTGTTTCAATGTGATGTGGCTCCCCTGAAAAAGATAGATCCTGTAGAGACAGCAGGTTATGACGTAGTAGCCATTGGTGGTCCCATCTGGTACTACCGCGAAACAGCCAACCTTAGACTTTTTATAAACAGAATGCCCCTGATGACCGGAAAGCCCTGTATTCTCTTTTGCACGCACGGCACACAGCCATCCAGTTTCTTTAATTCGCTTTATCAGCCTTTGATTAAGAAGGCCTTTAACGTTATAGGATGGAATGACTGGTATGGCGGTGCGTCCCATGTCCTGCATATGCCCAGTCCGTATGTTACTGATGGACACCCTGACGAGATAGACCTTCAGGAGGCCGAGGCGTTCGGAAAAGAGATGGCTGAACGGGCACGGAGGATCTATGCAGGTGAAAAGGATCTGATACCCGATATACCTTCAGGCCCAGATGCCGACCCGTTGTGGCTAAAGGGTGGAATGGATTTAATGGATATAGATATGAGCGTCCTTGGGGCAGAGATGGAAGGAGGGATGCCGGGACCGGGATCCGGGGTTGAAGATGGGGGTCCCGGAGGCATGATGAATTATGCGGATGAGATTCCCAAGATAGATATGACGAAGTGTATATATCCCAGATGTACGGCCTGTGCGGATAACTGCGTGGAAGGCGCTATTGATTTCAGCAGGCTGACTCCCGCTGCGCTGGTTTCAGGATCGTCTATTCTAGTTGAGGGATGCATACATTGCCAGCAACCCATGTGTGAAAGGGCATGCGTATATGATGCCATAACATACAGGCAGATGAAAACAAAGCACGTTTACGACATGACAAAATGCACCTATCCCAAGTGCACACTCTGTATTGACAACTGCCCGATGGACAGCATTGACTTCTCACAACCCGAGAAGCCGGTTGTCCATAACAACTGTGAGGGGTGCGACCTTTGCTGGTGCATCTGCCCGGAGGATGCCATAAGCATACCAAATATCGATGAAACGCATGCGCTGCTGGCGAATTCCGAGACAAGCTGGGACAGCCCGTTTTTGGCCAACCTGAACCGGGCGGAAAAGACGGGCAGATTCCGGAGAATTGTGCCAATAGATAAGGTCGGGTGGGGAAACCTCGTTTATAAAAATCCGAATGCCCCCCGGGTAATCCTTCACGAGGGGGATTATCCCTATGAAGTAACTGATTAATTTTATAGGCGCAACCCTTTGATGTTAATCAGGGCCGTGAGGGTGGTGAATGAGGCTAACCTGCCTGCGCCCTGCAGGCTTCGGTACGGTGAGTGGCAAAAGGTTTAATAAAAGGTGTAAATGGTGTAAAATACATATGTTAAGGTGCAGTATTATCGGGCAGTGATCCATATTTCAATAAACTTTCCACTGTGGCAGCAGAGGCTTTTTGCCCCACAGACAGAGACATAATTATTTTGTTTGAGTTTTAATAATCCGTGAAAGGGCCCTGTTATTGGCCATAAGCGGGTATTTTGTATAAGGGTGCATTAAAACGATTACAATTTAATAAGGGGGGAAGTTATGAGAAAATTATTCATTTTCACTTTATTCGTGGCAGTTTGTCTTGGTATTATTACCGGGGATGCATTGGTGATATATGCCCAGGACACTGCATCTGAAGAATTCACGCTTGAAGAGGTAATGGTCACAGCTCAGAAGCGTGAGGAAAACCAGCAGAAGGTCGGCATTGCCATGGAGGTCATTACAGGAGATCAGCTCAAGGAACTCGGGAGGACAGACGTTGATCAGATCCTGCAGAATGTATCCACCGCACTTGTTCAAAGGACTGCGGACGGATTAAGGATCGGTCTCCGCGGTGTCACCTACGACACACCGGCCGGATACGGCGACGGAGTTGGTGCTACTCCGGGCACAGTATCCATCAACGTTGACGGCGTCTTTACCCAGAGGAACCCGACCGGTACAGGTCTCTATGACATAGAGCGGGTTGAGGTCCTGTACGGCCCGCAAACCACCACCTATGCCTCCAATGCCCCGGGCGGAATCGTAAATATTGAAATCGCACGGCCCAAGCTGGACAAATATGAATTTTCAGGCGCACTCGAACTCGGCAATTACAGCCTCCGGCACGGCGAGGTAGTGGTGAACGCGCCCATCGGCAGCATGTTCGCCCTGCGCGTATCGGGTAATATGAATAAGCATGACGGATACGTCTCCAACGGTGCAGACGATGAAGACAGCAAATCAGGACGGCTCAGGGCACTATTCCAGCCCAACGAAAAACTCTCCTTTTTGATTACCGGAGAAATCGTGAAAGATTCCAACCTTAACTACGGTTCGGTTCGTGCCTTTAAAAACCAGGACGACGTAGATGACCCATGGTATTCCGATGAGGATTTGTCGAGGAGGAAGCCTACGGATACGGAAAAAAAGAAATACTGGGGGAACTTCAGCGCGGATTTCGGGTTAGCCTCGCTTGTTCTTATACCGTCCAAAACTGATGAAACCTATCACCGGACAAGCTCGACGCTGCGAACTGATGGAACCATATCAGTCTCAACTTCTGACGGCGATGGTTATGAGCGCGGGATTGAGGCCCGCCTGACCTCCCCGGAGGATTCTAAATTCAAATGGCTACTCGTGTATAATTATTACAAGGGAGAAACCTTTAGGCTCCAGAGAACTGTTTATGAACCGATTACCGGTTTTATCGATGATATCACAGAAATGCGTCTCCTCTTGAACAACAAGGCGTTCCTCGGCGACATCACCTATCCTATTACAGACCGGTTCCGCGCGCTGGCAGGCGCCCGTTACAGCAGCGACAGGGCCATTAGCAGCAGGACCACAATTCAGACCTCGGGTATGGGTCGCGACACATACAGCGACATGGACTACAGCTCGCCGAACTATAAGGTAGGCGTGGAGTATGATGTAAGTGAGAACTCAATGTTATACGGTACATTTACAACCAGCTACCGTGTCGAGCAGGAAGCGATGGCGTGGGATGGAAGCACCCTGCCTGCCCAGAAGATGAATGCCTACACCGCAGGCACGAAGAACCGGTTCATGGGCAACAAACTCCAGCTGAACGCCTCTGCCTTTTATTACGATTATAAAAATCGCGTATTCCAGGCCATGCAGTTTCCAACCGTTAGCATGAGTAACAATTTCGCCTATTGTGATCCCGACGCTGAGCCTGGCGAGCCCAATTATGCGGCCGATTGCAGGGGTTTCAGGCCGGATGAAGGGGGAAGGGTGCCTGGCAACCTCACCATGAAAGGTGCGGATATCCAGACAAGCTGGATTATGACCCCAAAAGACAAGATAGATGTGTCGGTCTCCTACCTGGATTCATGGATCGGCCGGATGATTGCAAATTTTGAGTTCAAGGATCAGCCCTACGCCTCGCCTGAGAATGCCGATTTCAGCAACCGTGCGCCGACCTTTTCACCGAAGTGGACCGTAACCCTGAACTACAACCACAATTTCACCCTTGGGAACGCTGGCGTTATTACAGCCCGTTTCGATACAAAATACCAGTCCTCCTATGAGATAGACTGGTGGGAGGAAAGGGGCGGCGTTGATCAAAGGGGCTATAAAACACAGGAACCGCACCGTATAGACAATTTTACTATGATATATGCCAATCCGGGTGGGAAGTGGACACTCAGCGGTTATGTGAAAAACATCTTAAACTATGCTGAAAAGCGCTTTATGAATGCCATGGGGGTTTATAATATGAGTATAGGGCCTCCCAGGACCTTCGGCGGCATTCTTTCTGTCAGGTATTAAGGGTCCAGGGTCAACCCCAAGGACAGTCTAAAAGTGTCCCGGCGGTGACATAACGTCCTGCCGGGGCTAAAATTTTCCGGCCACGTAACGGCCTAATCATGAGGAACATAAGCCCAGGATCTGCACCTATCCTGAAGGGGCGGAGGAATCCTTTAGGCCTTGCCTATCCTGGCTTTTCAGCTTGACAATCATATCTTTGACCGGTAAAATATTAACAAATTCGAACAGTTTCTGCATAAATCAAGCAACTTTTTACCTTCGCAGCCGTTTCCGGATAAAATTCCGGAATACAGGGCCGCCAGTAGACATAATTTAGTAATTCTTATTTAGCTGATGATTGCCCTCGGCGATAATGCCGTTAATAAGGTTTTTATTTGCTGTTAATAAATAACCTTTAGATAGGAGGGAATCATGAGACACCTCGGAATCCGAGCTGCTTTAATTTTATTTTTCCTGTTAGCCCTCTGTCCTTCTATCTGTCTTTCCCAGGATGAGCAGAACATCACAATTCTTAAATATTCATTAAAATCGGTAGAGTTTGAGAGATCGGGCAGATTTGTCAGGGCAAGATGGAACCTCTTCCTTGTCAACGAGGCAGAAAGGCCTGTCAAATTTGTCGTTAAGATATGTTTCGTGGATAAATTCAATAATAAGATTAATGAAATAAAGAAAAAATATGAAATAAACGCCAATGAGATGAAAAAGATTTCAGAGGATGTCCTTTTGTGGGAACCTATGGCAAGAAGGACGAGGACCACAAGGGTTTTTATTGATGAATTGGATGAGGAATAGGCAGATTCAGGTTTAATCTCTCAGCCGCCAGCTGTCAGGTTTCAGCAAAGCCTTTTAGAATCAATTAATCGGCTGAGCGCTGATCGCCCATCGGCCATGAGTTCAAGACCGATGGGCTGACCGCGACTCGACTGAGTCCTTCGATTATACTCAGGACCATGAGCTTGTCGAATGGCTCGTCGAAGTCTGAAGACTCCATTCATAAATCTCAGATTTATGAATAGATAAAAGCCTAGAAGCAATTCTCGGAGATATCCAGTCCTGCCCTGTCTGCATTCATGATCACATTCGCCTTGCATGTTGCCATGGATACGACATTGCTTAGAAAATACCTCGCCGAAGCAAGCTTGCCGCTGTAAAAGGCCGCATCGGAATTTTCGGAAAAGAGCTTCTCCAGACCGTTTTTCTCATCAATGCCTTTTTCAGATATTATCCTGTCGAGGGACTTCTGTGCCAGTACCGCCTGCCAGAGCAGGAGCCAGCCTGTGATTACATCACCGAAGAGTTCCATGTACTGAGTAGCATAGAGGGCCAGAAGAGGGAAATCCTTTTTCCCTGTCTCTGTAATGAACCCGGATGCTTCGCTCAAGGCCTTTCTGGCGGTTTCCAGGGTCTTGACGTATAAAGACATGGTCTTGTGATTCATGTTCTCATTGCAGAATTCTTCAATATCCTTTAACAGGCCGGTATAAAGGTCTTGACTTTCTTTGAGGAGTTTCCTGCCTGCCAGGTCAAGGGCCTGTATCCCGTTTGTGCCCTCAAAGATGGAGTGGACCTTCTCATCCCTTAAGAACTGCTCTATGGGGTAGTCCTTCATATATCCATAGCCGCCATAGACCTGCATGGCGGTCTCTGTGACCTGGAAACTCAGATCGGTTCCATAGGCCTTGGCAACGGGCGTTAAGAATGCCGTCCTGTTGATCCATTTCTGTCTTTCAGCCTTATCCTCGATTATCCTTTCCTGGTCTATGCAGTAGGAGGTATAGAGGATAAGGGCGCGGACGCCTTCGGTATAGGACTTCATCTGAAGGAGCATGCGCCGTATATCAGGGTGTTTGATAATCGGGGCCTGGGACGCGCCGGGGGGTGAGCCTATCTCTGACCCCTGGAGCCTTTCTCTGGAGTAATTGAGTGCGTGAAGGTATGAGGATGCAGCTACGGATGCGCCGTGACGGGCCGCGATCAGCCTGGATTCATTCATCATGGTGAAAAAGATGGGCATGCCCTTGTTGACCTCGCCTATGAGTTCGCCCCTGCAGTTTCCTTCCTCGCCGAAGGTTATCTGACATGTGGGTGAGCCCTTGATGCCCAGCTTTTTTTCAATTCCTATGGTCTTGACATCGTTTGGTTCGCCTAATGAACCGTCAGGGTTGATCTTTATCCTTGGAATCAGGAAAAGCGAGAGCCCTTTTGTTCCGGGAGGGGAGCCCTTTATCCTGGCCAGGGCAAGGTGGATGATATTTTCCGTCAAGCCGGTCTCTCCGCCTGTGATAAATGTCTTGGTGCCTGTAATGGTGTAGGTGCCGTCCTCATTGAGTTCAGCAACCGTCTTTGTGGCGCCCACATCACTGCCCGCGTCTGCCTCGGTCAAAACCATTGTGCCTGTCCACTGACCTGAGAGGATCTTTTCCACGTATTTCTCTTTCTGTGCCTCATTCCCATGTGTGGCAATAAGCTGGGCAGCCCCCCTGGTCATGGCCGCGAGGGTCTGAAAGGCCAGGTTGCCCGCCTCGAAATATTCATTGGCCGCCATCCCGATCACCATGGGCATGCCCTGCCCGCCTATATCCTGTGAAAGATCAAGCCTGCGCCATTCACCCTCATTCCACAGGCGCCAGAGCTCATGAAAGCATTCCGGAACAGATACCTTGCCGTCCTTAAAGACACAGCCCTCTGAATCGGATATTGAATTTGTGGGCATCATGGCCTTTGTGGCGAGTTTCTGCGCCTCAGCCAGGACCATGGAATAGACTTCTTCGTCAAAGTCGGAGTAGAGTTTTGATTCCGATAATTTGCCTACATCTAATTGTTCGAAAAGGACGAATCTTTGATCCCTATCGTCGATTAATAAGTTAGCCATACTATAACTCCTTTATTTAAGATCCGGAAGAATAAACATTATATCAACGGGTTGTCAATGCCTAATTTTTTCCGTTATAAATAAGTTCTTGATTAATAGATTATTTATGTGTTATGGTAAAAAAAATTGATTGAAATTTAAGGAAATTGAGAATGGCACATATTGCAGACAAGGCATACAGGTATTATTATTGCTATTATTATACCTGCGGTCTGTCTGCGGCGCCCTGATCTTTTATTTTTATAACTTTAAACGGAGAGCCGCAGGAGATAAAAATCCCGCGGCTTTTTTATTTTGTTAAAGAGGATATTATGGAAAAGATACTTGATGTTAACATAGAATCATTTACTCCGATGATCTCGCCTGAAGACCTGGTAAGCCGGCTGCCTATGTCCGACAGGTCGGTCAGGACGGTTATAGAATCAAGGGATGCTATCAGGGGGATACTGGCTAAAAAAGACAGGCGTTTACTGGTGGTCACAGGCCCATGCTCGATCCATGATGAAAAGGCCGCGCTTGAATACGCCGAACGCCTGAACCGGCTGAGAAAAGAGGTGGAAGAAAAGATCTTTCTGGTTATGAGGGTCTATTTTGAGAAACCAAGGACCAATATCGGCTGGAAAGGCATGCTGAACGATCCGTGGCTTGATGGTTCCTGCGATATTATGTCAGGCCTCAAAAAGGCGAGGGAACTTTTACTTAAGATCACTGAATCTGGACTTGCAACAGCCACAGAGATGCTTGATCCTATTACCCCCCAGTATATAGCCGACCTTATCTGCTGGTCGGCGATCGGTGCAAGGACTATAGAGTCTCAGACCCACAGGGAGATGGTAAGCGGGCTTTCCATGCCGGTAGGGCTTAAGAATGGGACGGATGGAGACCTTATGGTTGCCGTAAACGGCATAATGGCATCGGGTTCACCCCAGCAGTTTATAGGCATAGACTCAAAGGGGAGAACCAGCATTGTAAAAACCAGGGGCAATCCATGGACTCATATGGTCCTGAGGGGCGGGAACAGGCCCAACTACGATTCAGTGAGCATTCACGAGGCAATTGGCCTTTTAAGAAAAAATGGCCTTAGTGAAACGCTGATGGTGGACTGTTCCCACGGGAATTCCAACAAGGATTACAGGATGCAGCCTGTGGTATGGCAGGATGTGATAAACCAGCGCATGGACGGGAATGATGCCATAACAGGCCTGATGATAGAGAGCAACCTGTTTGAAGGGAGCCAGGTAATTACAGGTTCTCCATCCACGCTGAAATACGGCGTTTCCATAACGGACGCGTGCATATCCTGGGAGACGACCGAAAGGATGATACGTACGGCATTTGATCATATGAAAAGGGCGGAGTGCAGTTCCGGAAGGTACAGGATATAAAAGGTGTGGCGCAAGGAGTAAGGAAAGGAGCGGGATGTAAGGGAAGTATAGAGAGTGGAGAAACATGGAAAAGGAAACACAAAAATCAGGTTGCAGTAAAAATCCGGCAGATACTCCTGCCGTTTCAGGTTCGGAGCCGCTTGAGTCCCTGCGACTCAGGATTGATGAGATCGACCTCGGCATCATTAAGCTGCTGGCAGAGCGGCAGGCAGAAGTGGACAGGATGGTTTCACTGAAGAAGGCCCAAAACCTGCCGGTCCATCACCCGGCAAGGGAAGAAAATATGGTATCCGAGCGCCGTTCTCTTGGAGCAGATATGGGGCTTGATCCTGATCACCTTGAAGAAATGTTCAGGGCTATAATGCGCAGGTCCAGGGTGAATCAGACAGAGACCATATCAAGGAAGGGGGTCCGTCCCGGCGCCACCGTCCTTATTGTGGGCGGCACCAGGGGAATGGGGAGATACTTCTTAAACTGGTTTAAAAGATCAGGCTATAACACACGCGCAATGGGAAGCAGAGACTGGGATAATATCGGATCCCTGTGCAGCGGCATTGATCTAGCGCTTATCAGTGTACCGATTGAATCTACTGAAGCTGTTGTCGAAAGGATTGCGGCCTATCTGCCGCAAGGGTGTGTCCTGGCCGACCTTACGAGCATAAAGGAACGGCCCATGAAGGCCATGATGGAGGCGCACAAAGGCCCTGTTATCGGACTTCATCCCCTTTTCGGCCCTACTACCTCATCCATGGATAAACAGATTGTCGTGACGACGCCGGGCAGGGACGATGAGGCATGCAGATGGCTGAATGATCAGCTGATTGCGTGGGGTGCAGTGCTCGTGCAGTCGGATCCTAAGCAGCATGATGATATCATGGCCGTTGTCCAGGCTCTCAGGCATTTTGCTACCTTTATCTTCGGACGGTTTCTATTTATGCGCAGGATTGATCTGTTCCGGACCCTGGAGTTTTCAAGTCCCATATACAGGCTGGAACTCGGTATGGTAGGCCGTCTGTTTGCCCAGGACCCTGCGCTTTATTCTGAGATAATCTTTGCGTCTCCCGAACGAAGGGCGCTTATAAAAGACTATATTGTCTCCATAACCGAGGGGATTGACATGGTTGAAAAGGGAGATAAGGAAGAATTTAACAGGCAGTTTCGCCAGATCGCTGAGTGGTTCGGCCCCTTCAGCGAACAGGCCATGAGGGAGAGCACATTCCTGATAGAGAAGCTTATCGAGAGGTTTTAGTATAATGTTGCGTGCTGCCCCATTGAATAAAATAAAATCGCAATTAGATTTGAAATAATAAGGGTAAAAACGTGAGGTATCTATCATGGAGAAAAAAACATTTTTAGTGCCTAACATCAGCTGCGGTCATTGTGTAATGACAATCAAAAACGAGCTGGGCGATATGGAAGGGGTTTTAAATGTTGAAGGCAATCCAGAGACCAAGCTGATAACCGTGGAATGGGATGCCCCTGCCACGCTGGATGAGATTAAGGAAACCCTGAAGGAGATAAATTATCCGGTTGCGGATCAGTAATCAGTAACTTGATTATTGCGCGAGTTGATGCAGTCAACTCGCCTATTCGCGCCGTGGATCGGCGCGAATAGGGTTTTTAACCTTGAGCCCTGCGCCATGCGCCTTGAGCCACTGATATTTAAGTGGACAGCATGCCTGGTTTCTCAAATTTTATAAGATATATTATGCCAGAAAAGACCGACATAACCATCCCCATAACCGGTATGACGTGCGCAAACTGCGCCATGACAATAGAGCGGACCCTGAAAAAGAAGGTCCCGGGCGTTGTTAATGCGTCTGTAAATTTTGCGTCCGAGAGGGCCTATGTAGAATACCTGCCGGACAGCGTGTCAACGGATCAGATTGTCTCCGCCATTGAAAAGGCAGGTTATGGAGCTGTACTGCCCTCCGGGGATATCGATGATGCAGAGGCTGAGGCACGGAAGGCGGAGATAAAGGACCAGATGAAGAAGTTTATGGTGGGGGTCATATTTACGACCCCCATTTTTATCCTCAGTATGGCCAGGGATTTTGGCATCCTGGGCGGCTGGAGCCATGCATTATGGGTTAACTGGTTCTTTCTTGTTCTTGCGACACCTGTTCAGTTTTATACCGGCTATGATTATTATACGGGCGGCATAAAGAGCCTGAGGAACATGAGCGCCAATATGGATGTACTGGTTGCCATGGGTTCATCAGTGGCCTATCTCTATTCCATTACTGTTCTTCTTTTCGCTCAACTCGGGGGGCACGTATATTTCGAGACCTCTGCGGTAATTATCACACTCATTAAGCTAGGCAAGATGCTGGAATCCATGTCCAAGGGCAAGACAGGCGGCGCTATCAGAAAACTTATGAATCTTCGTCCTGAAAAGGCCGTTATCCTGGAACAGGACAATGAAAAAGAGATACCGCTCTTTCTTGTCAAAAAGGGCGATATCGTTATTGTGCGTCCCGGAGAGAGCATCCCTGTTGATGGAATTGTTATTGCCGGTGAATCGGGCGTTGATGAATCCATGCTCACAGGAGAGCCTTTGCCTGTTGATAAATCAGTGGGAGACAGGGTGACAGGCGGGACCATGAACGGTGAAGGGCTGCTCAGGATCGAGACCACGGCAATCGGAAACGACACGGCCCTTGCCAGGATCATAAGGCTTGTGAGGGAGGCACAGGGCAGCAAGGCCCCTGTTCAGGCTCTTGCCGACAGGGTGGCGGCAATATTTGTGCCGTCAGTCATAGGGATCGCGCTTGTGACCTTTATGCTGTGGTGGATAATCGGCGGGGAATTTGTGCCGGCCATGATCCGCATGGTCGCCGTGCTGGTCATTGCATGTCCATGCGCGCTGGGTCTTGCCACTCCCACCGCAATCATGGCAGGGACAGGCAAGGGGGCCGAGAAGGGCATATTGTTCAGAAACAGCGCGGCCCTGGAGATTTCATCTAAACTCGACACGATAGTGCTGGACAAGACCGGCACCATTACCGTGGGAAGGCCTGCCGTGGTGAAAATCATCTCATATGAAGCATCATTAACGGAGGAAGACATCCTGATATTGGGTGCATCTGCTGAGAAGGGCTCAGAGCATCCCCTGGGTAGGGCCATTGTCAAGGAGGCGGAAAAACGAGGTCTGGAGCTCAGACCACTTGAGGGATTCAGGGCCTTTAAGGGTGCGGGTGTCCGGGCGGTCATAGACAACAAGGAGACGCTTATAGGTAGATATGGTTGGATCGAAGAAATAGGCATCAGCACGGATGACGTCAAGGCGGAAGTGCGTATCCTTCAGGATAAAGGCAACAGCGTAATGATTATAGCCACAGAAAAGGTCAAGGGACTCATTGCAGTCTCCGACATTATTAAACCTGAATCGCCTGATGCGATCAAAGAACTTCATGAGCAGGGTATGAGGGTGGCCATGCTCACAGGAGATAATGCCGGGGCCGCGGAATATATAGCCGGGGAGACTCATATTGATGATGTGTACAGCGAACTCACGCCGGAAGAAAAGACCCGGAAGATCAAGGAATTAAGGGACGCCGGCAAGAGGGTAGCCATGGTCGGCGATGGCATCAACGATGCGCCCGCCCTTGCTACGGCGGATGTTGGCATGGCCATAGGCACAGGGACAGATGTGGCCATTGAATCCGGTGATGTGATCCTTGTGAGCGGAGACCTTAGAATGATATCAAAGGCAGTCAGGCTGAGCAAGTCCACCATGAAGACAATCAGGCAGAATCTATTCTGGGCCTTTTTCTATAACATAATCCTTATCCCTGTTGCAGCAGGCGTTCTCTATCCATTAGAGTCATTCCCCCACTTTTTAAGGCAGCTTCATCCTATGCTTGCCGC
>JAFGIC010000173.1 GCA_016929815.1 Deltaproteobacteria bacterium | reverse complement strand
TATCACCTCTCAAGGTCAGAAACGTCCTGGTGAAGAACAGGATGTTGTACACCGTTGCACGCCCGCACTTCCTGGAGGGGCCGGAAACCTATCCTGGCGATATGATCAGGGCTTATTATTCAGACATTGCCAAAAATGCGGCCATTGTCACTGTTCGCATGTCCACGGGAAGAGGACCTCGCTCTGAAATGAGAGGGGACAGCGCACATATGGCTTCATGGGATGGGGATGACCCGGCCGTTCATAACTATATCGATCAGCTTATTGAAGGCATACACTGCGAGGGGGCTCTGGTTTCCGGCGCCAATGCCGGGGGCAACACTGTAGAGGAGGCCGTAACAAAGGCAAAGGAGCTTGAAGACAAGGGCTATGACGTTGTGTATGTGGGAACCCGCGGGGCCAAGAACAGGGAAGAGCTGGTCCCCATAGTGGAGCAGATGCAGGCGGTAAGGAAGGCCACCAACCTTATAATTCTGGCATGGGTCCTGCCTGTGATCCCGGGCGCCAGCAGGGGGGGCAGCGGCCCCGGAGGAGGAGATCCGGCCGGCCCTTCGGTGGAGGAACTGGTTGCAATGGCAAAGATGCTTGAGGGCTCGGCCGACATCATCCAGATCAGGGATGGGGGAGGCTATTCGGGCCATCCCAACAGCTTTATTCAAGAGAGGGACAAGCCATTGACCCTGACCTATGCCCAGGCCATAAAGGAAAGCGGCGCAAAGATCCTCACCGCCCCCAATGGCGGATTCCGTGGCCCTGCCTCGAATGAAGAATTTATAGCGAGCGGCAAGACCGATATGATCGCCCTGGCAAGGCCCTTTATTTGCGATCCTGAATATACCAAAAAGGCATATGAGGGCAGGGACGAAGACTGGGTGCCTTGTGTCATGTGCAATAAGTGCCATGGAACATCCTTTGACGGCCCGTGGATCACGGTATGTTCCGTAAATCCCAAGTTAGGGCTGTCGTCATCCGTAAAGTCCATCCAGCCTCCAACATCGTCAAAGAAGGTCGCCGTAATAGGAGGCGGCCCGGCCGGCATGAAGGCGGCCATAACGGCTGCCGAAAGGGGTCACAAGGTGACCTTGTATGAGAAGAGCGGCGTCCTGGGAGGCCTGCTCAGGCACTCGGATTATTCTCCATTGAAATGGGCCTATAAAGACTTCAAGGACTACCTTGTCCGCCAGACCCATAAGGCAGGGATTGAAGTGCTCTTAAACACCGAGGCCACCCCGGAGATGCTCCTGGCAAAGGGTTATGACACGGTCCTTGCGGCCCTGGGCGCGGAGCCTGTTGAATCAAGGCTTCCGGGTGCGGACGGCAAAAATGTATGGAATATCATAGATGCCTACAGCGACGAAAAGGCAATGGGCAAGAATGTGGTAGTCATCGGCGGAGGGGACTTCGGAACAGAGACCGGGATGTTTCTGGCCCAGGCTGGACACAAGGTGACGGCCCTCACAAGCGAGGACGAAATGATGCAACGCGGCGGTCCCCACAATAAAGAACCGCAGATGGACCTGTACCAGAAAATGGACAACTTCAGCTATAAGGTGAAGGTCACGGCTACCGGCATTTCACAAGGCAAGGTAACATACAGGGATGAAACCGGTGCTGAGAAGACTATCCAGGCAGACAGTGTGGTAGTCTTCTCAGGTCTAAGGCCGAGACTGGATGAGGCCCTGAAATTTTCAGACTCGGCAGGCCAGGTTCTTCTGTTGGGCGATTGCACCGGCAAGGCAGGCACGATCCAAAAGACCATAAGAAGCGCCTTTTTCGTGGCGTCACAGGTGTGATAAACATGTAAAATCGGGGACGTTCTAAGGTTATTAGGTTAAACAAAATTAACCTTAAAACCTAAAAACGTCCCGGTTTTTTTTCATAATCAACGTCATGATCGTTTAATGATTTCAGAAGGCTTTCTGTGTCCATTTTTTTCCAGCATCATTGCGAGTTCTCTGGATTTTTGAAACATCATTCTGAATCTTTGCTCGACATCCAGTGAAAGCTGATAATCAATTTCAAAATCCATTTCCTTTTCTTCATCATCTTTGTCAATTTTCAGAATAGGAGACATATTAATTAGACTCCGATATAAATCTAATATAATAATGATTATATTACCTTATATCTTATTTTAGGAGAAGATTCAATTGATCTTCATAACCTGTAGGAAATCATGGTCCCCGACTGAAAACAGGGGACATTATGTAATCAACTCTTAATGCCCTGACATTATAAAATTAAGTAGTGAATGTGCAAACATTAATTTCTCGGCAGAAGAAATGTCAGATGGATTCCTGTAAGGGTTTCTTCAAATCAGTCTTTAGCTTTATAGGTGTTAATGCCCAGGAGGTTGTATAAGAAACATATCCTGGTTATGCCGGTTAATATCAGTATAATCCCGATAATTATAAGGATCGCCTTAAGGACCGCACCCATTGAAAAGAAAAATGGAATTAATATCAGAATAATACCGATGATTATCCTGATCATCCTGTCGAGGTTTCCTATTCTTTTCTCCATTGTTGACCTCCTTTCTGTTGGAATCCACCTGACAAATCTTAAATCCTGCAGATCAAATCCCCTGTAATTTATATTTTTTATATTTCTCACTCATGGATTTGATTGTTTCGATATTCTGAAATGCGTGCTTGTGTGTCTCCATAATCTCCAGCAGATGATTAAACCTTCCCTCTGTGAATATACGGCAGTGCTTGAGACCATCTTCAGCGACAACAAATTTTACATTCCCTTTGTCAAGCTTGAATGATCCTCCGGCGCCGCACATTGCGCATTCTATTTCATATGATGTGCCGTCCCAGTGGGGCTCGCCCCGCATCATAAGGTTGGAGTGGCATACAGGGCACCATCCCTCTTCACCCAGCCATTTTACCTTATCATAAGGGGTATTTATTGCCTCAACAAGGTTATTCCCAAGTTTGCGGGCCCTGTCAACAAATGCCGGATACAGAAGTACCTGACCAGGCCTCGCGCACTTTGTGGCCATCATCTGGTCAACAACCTTTATGGACTGCATGAACATTGACATCTGGAGGGCCGGCAGGGACAGGGTCATCCAGTTCTGTGTCGAACCTCCCACAGTGATAATTACAGCAACCCTTTCAGGAATGGCCGACAGTACCCCTGCCTTAATCAGCAGGGCCACTTCATAGGGCAGCCACCTGTCGATAAACACCTTGTATATCCCCTGGGGCTGCAAAACAAAACTGGGCACGGAGATCACTATTCCGTCGGCCTGGAGGAATTTTTCCATAATCCGGTCCATGTCATCCTTGCCCTTGTAGATACAATCCGGGTTTTCTCCTTTGCCCATCTTCATGGTGCAGGTTTCGCACCCGGTACATGGTTTAATGTCATAGTCATGCAGGTTGATCATGTTTACAACAGCGCCGCTTTCCTCTGCGGCCATCAGCACCTCTTTTGCAAGGATCTCTGTGTTTCCATTCTTCCTGCCTGCAGTGACCGCCAGAACCTTCTTCATGTGAAACCCCCTTACGAATGGATAGTTTATAACAGGTATTATGGAAAAAGTAAAATAAACTCATACCGGGCGCAGACTAAAAAAAGCCGGCTGTTAGGCCGGCTTTTTTTAGGTTTATCTTATCAATTCTATTAACATTCGTCCTCACGGGCTATGGCGAAGGGCTGATCGATACACCGCCGTGATTCGGCTGAGCTTGCTGAAGTATTACGGCGGATAGCATCATTTCAATGCCCATCTTTTGAATAATATTTAGAACCTTACTGTTATTACACCGCCGTAGGTCCTGGGCGGACTGAGTCTCAATTCACCTCCACCCTGTCCTATAAGACTGCGTTTCAGGGCGTAATTTTCAATGTTCTTCATATAAAAATTAAGGGTCCATGCACCGCCGGGATGGGCATATAGCACTGAAAGATCGCCCATTCGGTAGGCCTTCTGATAAATTATGTCACCTCTCGGCTCTCTATAGTAGTAATAAGTGCCGTCATCATACTGCGCCAGAGAGATATATTCACGCTGCCATGTCATCAGATAGGAGGATTGAAAACGGTATTCCAACCGGGGGGTAAGGACTCCACCATTAGGAAGCTGGAAATTATGGCTGTAGTTAAAGTTTATCGTCCAGTGGGGTGCATTGGTCATCTCCAGCCCGTTATAGGTCATATCTGCCAATCCCAGGTTATTGGTCAGGAGGGTATAATCAAATATAATATCCGCAAATTTCTTTTTTACATATGAGACGGAGAAATCAAGCCTGTCATTCCTTGTGATTATTGTGTTGGTCTGCAGGTCAAAGCCATATACCTCCGCGTCTCCGGTCGTCAGTTGACCCAGATCATGACGTCGTTCCGTCTCATTGGTATCAACCTGGCCATCTTCATCGTAATCCACTATAGTATCAACAGGATCGCCTACCGTAAAAAAGTTCCGGTAGTCATAATAATAGGCTGAGGCGTTTAACTGGAGCTTGTTTCCAAAAAACCTGTTTTTGGCGCCCACTGTGTAAGCCTTAAGCTTTTCAGGAGGCATAACTTTATCAGGGCCCTTGCCGTTGACACGATAGCTTGTTGACCAATCCGCGAAAAGCATCGAGTTTTCGGCAAGGTCATACTCAACGCCGATCTTATAGTCCGGGTCCTTATATTCCATTACACTTCTGCCATCTCTACCCGGCTCCAGGATGCTCGGATCACCGACGCCGTTCCATTGAAAACCCTCGTTAATAAGTTCGTCCCAGGTCTTTCTGAAGCCTACGGTTAGGCGAAAGGCATCAACAATGGGATAGGTAACATTGCCGTACAGGGCAGTTGTGTTTTGTTCACCTATAGATAACCTATTGCTGTCCATCAAATCTGGATCATCATCGTTCAGTTCAAAATACCACTGGCGCATATGTTCAAGCGATTTATAGATATTAAATCCCATTATCCATTTGAAAGGGAAATCCTCTGAAGAGGACATTCGCGCCTCAAAACTCTTTTCAGTAATAACGCCATTCAAGGTGCTGAAGGTCTGGATCTCCGTTCCTCCCATACCCGGCGGACCCAAGGTCGTAGTCTGATTTCCGGAATTGGAGTTGGTGGCCCTTGTATAGGCAGGCGATAACGATAACATCCCGATGTAACCGAGGTCATATTCTATCTGGGCGAATATCCTTTTCTGTTCCCGATTCGTAGCCAGCCTGGGTTCGTCCGACGCTCCGGTCCAGGGATCATCTAAGGGGGTGCCGTCCGTAAAGGTCGCATCATCCTGATCAATAAATTTTTTAGCACCGCTGAATCCCTGGGTCTTGCTCTTGGAGATTTCCCCTGTTACTACGATGGAAACTTTTTCATTGGGTTTATACAGTGTCTTAAGCCGTCCGGATTTTATGTCTTCGTCGTCGCCGCCGTTGCTCAGATAGCCATCATGCACAGATGTGGAGAAGGCCGCCCTAAGGGCTATAAAGTCATTGAAAGGCGCATTAACGCTTCCTTCAGCCTTGAGTTGGCTGTAATTGCCGTATTCAAGCGTGCCCGAGCCTTCGACCTTATCCAACTTCGGGTCAGACGTTATGACATTAACAACGCCCCCGGGTGAGGCACTTGCGTAAAGAGTGCTCTGAGGGCCAAAAAGCACTTCTACCCGCTCAATATCAAACAGGTCCGTGTTTCCGCTGTTTCTGTTGGTATAGATACCATCCTTATTTACCGCCACGGTCGGTTTGGATGTCTGCATATTATCAAATATTGCATTGTCATTGCTCATGCCCCTGATCGATACCCTCAGGCCATCCTCAGCCGTGTTAATTAAGACGCTTGAAACGTTATTCAATATTTCGTCAATGTCATTCCTTCCCTGCTCCTTTAGAACTTCGCCTGAGATTACCTCCATAGCGATAGGCACCTTCTGTTGATTCTCCTCCCTTTTCTGGGCTGTAACAGTGATCTCCTCAAGCGTGAATTCCTCAGACTCCTGTGAGAATGCCAATGAGAATTCCCCAAAGGCAAGACCAATCCCCAACAATCCAGCAATAGTCAGAAAAATAAATCTCCTCATAACATATACCCTCCTTATTAAAATTATTTGTATTGATCTGTCTTTGCCTTAGCCTTAAAAGTAATAATGAATAATAAAGAATGAATTAAAAATATATGCGGTCCGTAAAAGTTCTGAATTAAAGGTTTATATCCATTATTTTCAG
>JAFGIC010000172.1 GCA_016929815.1 Deltaproteobacteria bacterium | reverse complement strand
GTCAAGGGACCCTTCAACTTTAACCTATGTTTTGAAAAGGATTGACATGACCATGCTGTTCTCTTTGTACCCTAACATTAAAGGTCACTTCTTCAACACCTTCAACCCGCATTGCGATTGTGTTTATCCGAGCTTTGTTTTTGGCTAATAGAGCATCATCTATTTCACCAATAAATATCCTGCCGTGATCCGCCGTAACTCGAATTTTCGGTGCAATTCTAATCAAACCCGCCTTGACCTTTGCCGCCAGTGCAAGGTCATCAACCATTTTGAGGGATTCCTCTGTCGCCTGGTAATTCGGCTTTTGTACCGTGTCAGAAAGGATGTCCACCGCATCGTCAACTGTCAATTTCCCGATATGCAGGACTATATCGTAGAGTCTGCTGTCCCACGTATCAGTACCGTACATCCGCAGTCCCCATTTTCGGCGTTCTTCATCGTCTTTCTGCAGGATATAAAGCGCTTTTTCATCTGAAATATTTTCACGCCTCATTTCTTCATTCACCCGGGCTTGCATGTCTGCGATAACTCTGACTTTGAGAACGTGTGGAATAGCGTCAAGAAGAAATTGACCGGCCAGGCCGTGATAAACAACATTGTCTTTGCGAACATGTTGAAGAAGTGAGGCATAGATATAACTTATATACCTCTCTTTGCCATGGGTGAAACGTTCAAGAACCGATGTGGCATCATGAAGAGCCCTGATGAGCTTTATTTCCTGGATATTGAATTCATCGGAGGCTTCCAGCAGAATATCTCGCGAGATGCACTCATATCCCAACTTCAGGGCCAGCTTTTCAGCAACCTCTTTGCCTCGGCTATAGGACCCTCTGGAGATGGTGATTACGGACATAATAACTCCTTTTTTTAACTGTTGATGATCATAAATAACCGAAATACTTTTCAGTCATTTTGCATAGTTTATTCCTGAGAACGGGCGTACGCGGGTGGATGACCGGGCAATCAGAAGCTTTTTTACACTGTTTGGTTGATCTACTAAGTGCAAGAAGCCTCTTTATCTCATCCATCATAATCCTGCTTTAAATATATTATATAGTTTTCGATAAAAATTCAACTACTTCCGGGACCGCGTATACGGCCCCGGCGCATCAAATGATTTTACTTTATAACGACCTGTACATAGCCGGTCTGACCCGTATTGTGGTCCAGGGCTAACACCGTGATGAGAGCATTAGGCGCAAGGGCACCAACCAGGTCGACGAAGCCCTGCACACCGTCCACATTCTGACCGTTGACCTGGAGGATGATATCACCCACCTCAAATCCAACTTTTGCGAGAGGACCCTCTATGTCATGGTCTGATCAAGACCCCTTGGATGACCTATGGCAACAACCCACTCTCCCACCTTTACCTTATCGGAATCCCCAAGAGTGACATGGGACAGCGGTTTTTCTAAAGTTAAGAAGACGTCTTAAGGACATAACCGATACCGCGGATGGTATGAATGAGCTTTTCGGGAAAATCTCTCCGAACAATCGTCATATCATAGGGCTTTCAAATTTGCACATCATGGCTCAATCCAAAAACTCTGCAATCTTGCTGTGCTTTCTCTTTATGTCCAGAATGAGCCTGTCATAACGATGTAACCGGGTGATGGATCTGATGAGGAGATAGGAGCCCAGAAAAATGAGTGCCGCGCAAATGAGTAATAGCGGAACGATAAGATGCATGACATGGATAAAATCATAGTATTTTGAAGTAGCCACCAGAACGGACAGGACGGAAAGGGGCAGGGCAAAGACGGCAATGCCTGTGCGCATGACGGACAAAGAAGTCCTCTTCTCGGCAAGGATAAGTTGAACCTCATTAATGACAACACTTGTTGATTCTATCTCATTTCCTTCAGACAAGGTTTCCTCCTGTGGCCTGGCAGGGCGGTATCCCTATATTGAATACTCCCAAGCTTGGCTAAAATCAACCTGAAATAAATGATTAATGGCATTGAAGATTCCTCCGTTTTTAACGGGGACGCCTTTTTGTATCATCTTTAATCATCCCCATTCATCCCTGAAATATATCACCTGTCCCATCTATATGCGTTTTATCGCAATCCCATTGCGACTTATTTTGCCTGGGCTTATCATTTAACCAGAAAGGATACACGGGCTGTTTGGAATACCTTTTTAAAGCTCATATAAAAAAAGCATGATATGAGCGCAAGATTAATTTTTAATTCGAGGCGAGGGGTTCAAAATGGTGGAAAGGTACTACAGAGATCATTTTGTTAAAGCCGGGTTTATTATTTTGATGATGTTTATTTTAGCGGCGGCCGCAACGGCAAAAGACTGGAATGAACTGAACCGAATGAGTGAGCAGGAACTGACGGAAAAAATTTTAGATTTCCAGAAAAGGCTTGATCAGAACCCGGAAGATTATGAGATGCTCAAGGCCGTTGGAATCGCGTTTCATGCCAGGGCGGGAAAAGATGCCAAAAAATTCGCGCCCCGGGCCTTTGAAATGCTTACGCGGGCCAGTGAAATAGATAAAAAGGATTACGAAACCCAATGCTATCTCGGCAGCGCAACGACCATGCTGGCAAAAACGACCTGGAACCCCATGAAGAAGATGTCTTATGCGAACAAGGGCATCGCCATGATGGACAAGGCCGTGAGAAAGGCCCCGGACAATGTGTCCGTTCGATTGACAAGGGCGTATAACTCCAGAAGACTGCCCCACTTTTTCGGAAGAGAGGAAACGGCGATAGAGGATTTTGAATATTTAGCCGAAATGATAGAAAAAAATCCAGACGCCTATGGCAGCCTGAAGGAAGACGTATATATGAACCTTGTAGAACTTTACAGGAAAAATGATAATAAGATGAAGGCGGAAAAATATCAAAAGATGTTGGAAGGGCGATAGGAGGAGGTGATCATGGAACTCGTAGAGATGCGGGATATAAAAAAGGATTATCATTTAGGGGAGACAATAGTCCCCGCTCTTCGC
>JAFGIC010000023.1 GCA_016929815.1 Deltaproteobacteria bacterium | reverse complement strand
GGAATTGGACTCAATATAGATGCACATAGGCAAGGTGAATTGGTTTATGAGCGGCAAACTTTGATTATACTCGATATTATGCTAATTCCAGCCGTTATTACATGAATTATCTCAATATATTCGGTTGGTTATCTATATGCTTCCATTAGATGGCGCTTGGCGCAATTTGTCATTTTTAAACCACATTTGGCAGAAAGTTTATCTACCGAAAAAGGGCCGTTATCTAATTAAGATCATTATATAAATACATAAAAAACAAATAGATAGCAAAAATATCAAGTAAGACGGCTTATTGAAATAGGCCTTGACTTTGTAATAGTAATGAGTGTAGAAAATTCGATAAACGAATGAAACTTATTTTCAATTCCTCACATTGATAGTCTAAAATGAGGAAATAGATGGTACAGATTAAAAGAAATAGAAGAATTAATATGCGGATTTTTTTATGTGGTTTTTTTAAAAAACACCAGCTTTGTACCATGCTGGAAATGATTAAAAACTTAGAAATTTAAAAATGTGAGGTGAAGAGATGCAAACTAAACTATGGACACCAAATGATGAGAGAATCAAACAAAGTAATATGACCCGGTTTATGCAATTCGTCAATGAACGATTAGGAAAGTCTTTTACCACATATGATGAGCTTTATAACTGGTCTGTTAATAACATACCGGAATTTTGGGCGGAAATGTGGGACTTTGCGGAGATCAAGGCGTCAAAACCTTATGATAAAGTCATTGATGACGTTACAAGAATGCCCGGAACAAAGTGGTTCCCGGGTGCGCGACTGAATTTTGCTGAAAACCTGCTTCGTTACCGTGATGATCACATTGCCCTGATCTTTAAGGGAGAGGATCATGATACCGTCAGCATGACGTACGAAGAGCTTTACGATGAGGTCGCGCGGGTTGCCAAGCCTTTAAAGGATGCAGGAGTTGGGGTGGGGGATCGGGTCGCGGGATTTATGCCCAACATGCCTGAGACGATTATTGCCATGCTGGCTGCAACAAGTTTAGGCGCGACATGGTCTTCCTGCTCTCCGGATTTCGGAATAAAGGGCGTTCTGGACCGGTTCGGCCAGATAAAACCCAAGGTGCTTTTTACGGCCAATGGATACTGGTTTAAGGGGAAAAGCCTTGATTCCCTTGCCCGTATCTCAAACATATTGAAGGAACTCCCGAGCATTGAGAGAGTAATTGTAGTCCCATATAGCGAGAAAGATCCCGATATCAGTTCCGTTCCAAATGCTACTCATTACAGGGATTTCAGATCAAATGAATCAGGACTGGAGATTACATTTGAGCAGCTGCCATTTGATCACCCTCAATATATAATGTACTCATCCGGTACCACAGGGCTTCCCAAATGTATGGTACAGAGTGCGGGCGGGGTTCTTATCAACCAGCTTAAAGAGCTGATTTTGCACACGGACCTAAAACGGGAAGACCGTATCTTTTACTTTACCACATGCGGGTGGATGATGTGGAACTGGCTTGTCACTTCCCTGGGTGTCGGCGCAACGCTGATTCTCTTTGACGGCAATCCTTTTCATCCTTCTCCGGGAGCATTGTGGAAAATGGCCGAGGATGAAAAGATATCCGTCTTCGGAACAAGCGCCGGTTATATTGCCGCACTTATTAACGCCGGGGTAAAGCCTGGCAAAGAATATGATCTGTCCTCTCTCAAGTCCATATTGTCCACAGGTTCACCCCTGTCCGAAGAGGGTTTTGAATTTGTATACAGGGAGATAAAGGAGGATCTTCAGCTTTCGTCCATTTCGGGAGGTTCCGACATTAACGGCTGTTTCGCCTTAGGAAATCCCATTGGGCCCGTCTATTCGGGAGAGCTACAGTGCAGGGGCCTTGGGATGAAAATTGAGGCCTTCGATGAGCAGGGGAAATCAGTCGTTAACCAGCAGGCAGAGCTGGTCTGTACTGCGCCGGCTCCGCCCATGCCGATATATTTCTGGGATGATCCGAATAATGAAAAGTATAAATCAGCCTATTTTGATGTGTACCCCGGTATTTGGAGACACGGGGACTTTGTTCTAATAAATGAAAGAGGGGGCGTAATCATATACGGCAGGTCCGATGCGACGCTTAATCCCGGAGGCGTAAGAATCGGCACCGCGGAGATCTACAGACAGGTAGAGGGTCTTGATGAAATTGGGGATAGTCTCGTTATAGGACAGAAATGGAATAATGACATCAGGGTGGTTCTGTTTGTAAAGATGGCTGAAGGGTATGAAATGAATGATGAGTTGCAACAAAAAATCAAGAAGACTCTTCGTGAAAACGCCTCTCCGCGACATGTCCCTGCCAAGATTATACAGGTCGCGGATATTCCTTACACTATTAATATGAAAAAGGTGGAACTGGCGGTCAGCAATGTTGTTCATGGCAGAGAAGTTACGAATAAGGATGCCTTAGCCAACCCGGAGGCCCTGAATCTTTTTAAAGATCTTGAAGATTTGAAGTCTTAACCATAAAACCTGTTTTTTATCACTCATTAAGTATGTGAAAACAAGGATATATGAATAAAGAGGAGGATATTTAGTATGGATAAATTGATTATAACGGCAGCTATAACCGGAGGCGCCTCACCGGCGGGTAATCCCGGTTTGCCAAAGACGCCGGCGGAGCAGGTTAAGGCTACCCTTGAATGTTACGAGGCGGGGGCCTCCGTGGTTCATAT
>JAFGIC010000171.1 GCA_016929815.1 Deltaproteobacteria bacterium | reverse complement strand
ATGGCAGGCAGGATACCTTAGATTTACGCGACATGTCAATGAGGCATGCGTAATAAGTAAAGGTATATTTTTTCTGTTATATTATATGACAATCACTCAACAGCTTACAAAAACTCGAAATATCGGCATAATCGCACATATCGATGCAGGCAAGACTACTGTCACCGAAAGGATCCTCTACTATACCGGCAAAGTCCATAGGATGGGCGAAGTCCATGATGGAGAGGCCACCATGGACTGGATGCTTGAAGAAAGGGAACGGGGCATTACCATAACGTCAGCAGTGACCTCGTGCCTATGGATGGGCCATACGATCAACATTATCGACACCCCGGGCCACGTGGATTTTACCATCGAGGTGGAACGCTCCCTCAGGGTCCTGGACGGCGTCATAGGCGTCTTTTGCGCGGTTGGAGGTGTAGAGCCCCAGTCGGAGACTGTCTGGCATCAGGCAGACAGGTACAAGGTTCCTAAGATCGCATTTATCAACAAAATGGATCGCGTAGGCGCCGATTTCTTCCGGGTTGTTGACATGATAAAAGAACGTCTTAATGCGGTTCCTCTGATTCTTCAGCTCCCCTGGGGTTCGGAAGATACATTTAAAGGTGTCATTGACCTGATAAATATGAAGGCGGTGAGATGGTCCGATGAGACACTTGGGTCCGAGTTCGAAGAAATGCCTATACCTTCCGAAATGACGGATGACGCCTTGTTACATAGGGAATCCCTTATTGAGACCCTTGCCGATAAGGATGACATCATTATGGAGAAATACCTGGCAGGGGAAGATATAAATAAAAATGATATTAAACGCGCCGTCAGGGAAGCAACCGTAGGATTGAAGGTGGTGCCTGTAATGTGCGGGGCAGCCCTGCGCAACAAGGGCATACAACCCCTCCTCGACAGCATCGTGCACTACCTCCCCTCCCCTCCCGACGTTCCCCCCATTGTCGGGCATCACCCTGAATCACACGAAGAAGAGACCCGTGAGGCAGATATTAAAGGCCCTTTTGCGGCCCTTGCCTTTAAAGTGGCAATGGATCAGGGCAGGAAGATGACCTATATACGCATATATTCAGGCTCTATTTCTACGGGAGACGTCGTGTATAACCCGGGTAAGAATATCACGGAAAAACTCTCCAGGCTCTTCAGGATGCACTCCAACAAAAGAGACAGGATAGAAAAGGCATCGGCAGGAGATATAGTCGTGGTGATGGGCCTGAAGACTACAACAACGGGCGATACCCTTTGCGATGAGGATAAGCCCATACTCCTGGAACCGATCAGTGTCAACGAACCTGTTATCTCCATGGCAATAGAGCCCAGAAAGGTCCAGGATCAGGACAAGCTGATGGATGTCCTTCTTAAACTTGCCGATGAGGACCCCACTTTCAAGTTCAGGATCGATGAAGAGACAGGTCAGACGCTAATTTCAGGGATGGGAGAGCTGCACCTTGAGATTATTGTAAACAGGATAAGGAGAGAATTCCTTGTGGACACAAACCAGGGCAAGCCCCAGGTTGTTTACAGGGAGACAGTAACAGAAACGGTTGAGCATGAGGAGGTCTTTGAGAAGGAGCTGGCCGGACAGGCACACTATGCCATGGTAAGGCTTGTGGTGTCTCCAAATGCTAGAGGCAAGGGAAACATTTTCGAAAACCGGTGTGAAAATCCGGGCCTTTCGGAAGAGTATCTCCAGACAATAAAAGAAGGAATTGCAGAGGCAGCCGATGGCGGCGTGCTCATGGGGTACCCGGTGATTGACACAAAGGCGATTCTCATTGATGTCGGCATCAATGATACGTCATCGGATGCCATGTCCTTCAAGATTGCCGCTGGAAAGGCATTTGAGGAGGGCTGTAAAAAGGCTTATCCTGTCATGCTTGAACCGATCATGAAGGTCGAGATACTCGTCCCAGATGAGTTCATGGGGGATGTCATAGGCGACCTCAATTCCAGATCGGGAAAGATAGAGCAGATAACCCACAAGGGACCTGTCCAGGTTCTGACCGCCAGCATACCGCTGTCAAAGACCTTCGGCTATTCCACCGCGATACGTTCCGTGTCCCAGGGACGCGCCACCTTCAGCATGCAGTTCAGCCATTATGATAAAGTCTAGGCTCATGGCGCAAGGATCAAGGCGCAGGGTTATAGTGATAATATCTTTACCTTTCGCCTTGCACCTTATCCCTTGTGCCTTGTCTTACATTTATTCTCCAGCCTTCCGATCCCTTCTATCTCCACTACTATCTCGTCACCGTCCTTCATGTACAGAGGAGGGTCCCTGAAGCATCCAACGCCATGGGGCGTGCCTGTGAGTATGACATCCCCTGGCATCAGGGTAAAGGTCATAGAGAGAAAACTTATAAGTTCAGGAATCCTGAAAAGCATCTCTCCTGTGTTGCTCTCCTGCACAACCTCCCCATTCAGAATGGTCTTAAGATTCAATGCATGGGGATCAGGCGCCTCATCGGCAGTGACAATCCAGGGGCCGAGGGGGCA
Organism: Deltaproteobacteria bacterium; assembly: GCA_016929815.1. Taxonomy (GTDB): domain Bacteria; phylum Desulfobacterota; class DSM-4660; order Desulfatiglandales; family HGW-15; genus JAFGIC01. The sequence goes on along the minus strand of JAFGIC010000171.1, from coordinate 16,533 downwards.
GAAGGTGTCGGGGGATTTTCCCCTCACGATCTGGTTGTCCATGAACTGGATATTTCTGGCGCTGACATCATTGGCGCATGTATATCCGAATATGGCATCCATTGCACTTTCTTCAGGGCATTCGTGAATCTTTCGCCCTATGATGACCGCCAGTTCTCCCTCAAAATCGACCTTGTCGGTCAGGTCCGTGTTCCAGGTTATCAACCCCCTATGGGAGTTTAATGTATTGGGAAACTTTGCAAAGATAAGAGGGTATTCCGGTATATGCCTTTTCCACTTGCTCTCACTGAAATGGCTGGGGTAATTAAACATCAAAGCTATGATCTTTTCGGGACGTGTTACCGCAGGGGCAAATTTTACATCCTCGACCGCCAGAGGGTTCCCGCATTTATTGAGCCCCTCACCGATCTCTATCAGTTCGATCATATCCCCTTGAAAATCTACAGGCGCAAGCATGCCGTTATCAATCATACCAACTTTTATTTTTCCGTTATCATAATACTGTGCAATCTTCATTTGTTCCAGAACCCCTTTTTTTATTAACAGTATTGATACCAAATACTAATTGTTATTCCAATATAAAACATCACCTCCTCAACCTGAATGGCCGATACATTTAATCACCTTTAAACAACCCTACCAGGCTTTTAGCCCGTCCCCTTCTAGAAAATTTCTTTTGAATATAAAGACATTAAGCATAAAGGAAAAGGAGGCAGTCGCTGCAACAACTGAATATTGGTATCTCAGGTGTTGGGATGAAAATAAACAATCTTATGCCTACCCCTATCGGGAAACCAACAATCAAAAATATATCCTGAAACCCGAAGGACAGGAGTGGAAGGTTTATATGAATCTGCGGCCACAACCGAAGACATCTATTCCGCATAGATGGAATCAGACCTACGCAGTCTCAGGAGTAAACGTGGCTTCAACAGGCGGGTCAACAATCCTGAACATACTTCCCGGAACTTCACGGCCCTATATTATGCCCAAGCCTGCGGGATGGAAAAACGGATACAGTGATTTCAAAGTTGTTATATCTCAATTCAATGATTTGATTATCGAAAAGGTATATCCTTTTTAACCCTGTGAGAGGTATGGACGTCCGGAAGAAACTAAGAAAATTAGCTTATGATTAAGTTCTATAGAAACTCATGGATTGCCCCTGCTTCTTATTATAGGTGATTGGCAAGGATAGTGCACTTGTAAATAATTAAGACAGCGATATAGTGAAGCCCATAAACTGAGCGGCAAGAAAAAGCAAATAGATAGCAATCATGACAATCGCCTCTATACGGACAAATCTTCTGCCGGTTGTGACAAACATCTGTAAAAGCACCCCCGCAACGATCATCATGGGTAGGTCTCGAATCACGATCATGAATTCGACCGGCAAGGGCCGCGCCAGGCAGAGAACGCCTGCAACTGCCAGGCCTGTAAAAATATTGGAGGCATAGATCTCACCCAGGGTAACATCGGCCTGGCGCCTAAGGACAGCGCCCAGGGCAATCGCCAACTCGGGAAGAGAGGTGCCGAAGGCATAGAAGGTAACGCCGATGAGAAGGTCATTCATTCCCAGCAGCCGCGCCAGGGCCGTCCCGTTTTCAACGACCCAGTTCGATCCCAGGGCTATCATTCCCAGCCCTGCTAAAAAAACGATAATGTTCAGCCACGGTTGTTTTAAATCGGTCACAGGGGCATCCTTCCTCTGTTGTTTCGCATCGTCAAGTGTGCCCCGGAAATATGGATAATATGCCAAAAGCAGGATTAATCCATCAATGCGGCCGATCATCCCATCCATTGCAAACACCAGAAGCAGCGCCGCGGAAAGGATCATCCAGCTCGATTCCCGTTCACGCAAGGTCGGACCGACTACGATAGGCCGCCACATGGCGCAGATGCCCGCCACAAATGTCAATGTAACAAAATTGGAACCGACGATATTTCCGACCGCTGCAGCCGGCTGCCCGCGCAGGGAGGCGAAAAGAGATACTCAGAATTCAGGCAGAGAGGTAATTACAGCAAGAAGCAGAACCGTCACTACCAGTTGTGAAACCCGAAACCAGCCGGCAAGTATAGGTACGCGGCGGAGCACAGCCTCTGTGCCAATCCATAGAAGAACAATACCCAGGATAAAAAACAATATGAAAATCATTACATCGCCTCCTTTTTTCGGACCACCGTCATGAGAAAATTATGTATGAAATAACCGGCGATTTCAGATAGAAGATCTCGTTTTTATTGACTATGTCCTATGCTTTTCAGCCTGGTCAAGGACATTTAAGCGTTCAATTCTTACATCTTATATGAATCCTTCAGTCGATCATAAAAAAATTTATGAAATATGGAAATTTTCCGATAGACTATTAGATAGGCAATTTAATGCTGAATATGATTAAAACCTTTAAAAAGTACCATCTAATGAGTCATAATTATAATGCTTCATTACGGCAAATGAGTGGCAGAACAATCAGAATTTATTGTATTATCTTAGCCTTTCTATGGAGTTTTATTCTTGCCTCCTACGTTAATGCCTGGGAAGACCAGGATACTGAATCCCGTTTTAAGATAAGCGGGTTCGGCACCTTTGGGATAGTTACTTCCGGATCAGATGGACTGGGGTTTCGCCGGGACATGTCCCAGCGCGATGGGGTGTTTAAGGGTGATTATTCATTTAAAACGGATTCACTTGTAGGTCTTCAACTTGGGGCTCAAATTCAACCAAAGCTTGATGCTGTCTTTCAGGCGGTATTAAAGAACCGCACCGGCAAGGATCTTGATGAAAACAGCATCGAACAGGCCTTTCTTCGCTATCAATTAAAACCTTCCTTTATTATACGAGTAGGGCGGCTGCCCATAAATACATACATACTCGCGGATTATAGAAATGTCGGGTTTGCCTATCTCTGGGCAAGACCGGCAGTTGAATATTACGGCAGGATTCCTTTTACTTCCTTTGATGGCGGTGATATAATTTATTCAAAACGAATAGGCAACGGCACCTTACATGCTGAGATCGCAGGCGGAAGTGGCAAGGTCATTGCGCCCTTGCCGGAAAAAGATGTATGGGAAGTTGTCTTAAAGCCTGTTATGGGTTTTAACATGCATTATGAGGTAAATAATTGGCACTTGCAAACCGGTTATGCATATACCAGAATACAAACAGACCTGCCCCAGGCGGAACAGCTTAGCCGGGCTCTTACTATGGTGCCGGAATATGTCTGGCCCGCGGCTGGTAAGATAGAAGATGATTTGAAAATAAAAGGAGACGAGCTTTCTTATTACTCGGTCGGATTTACCTTTGATGATAATATATGGCTTGTCCAATCCGAAATTGCTTATATAAATTCGAAGTTTTCATTTCAGCCGTCCGAGGTTGACGGGTATTTCAGCATTGGCCGCTGTTTTAAAACCATTATTCCCTATCTGATGTACTCAATCGCCAGGCCCAAATCGGACATAAGGGAGGTGCCTGCCCCCCTTTTTCCTGATCCTACGCTGTTGCAGATTCAGAGAGCTGTATTTCAGATTATGAATCTTGACAGGGTGGATCAGAAGTCATTGGCAGCTGGCGCAAAATGGGATTTTTCCGACAAATCGAATTTAAAGCTGCAATTGGACAGGACGTGGATCAAGGGAAACGGCACAAGACATTGGGAAACCAGTGATAAATTTCACGGGCAGGACAGGACAATAAATACTATTTCTTGCAACCTTAACTTTATATTTTAACGATGCGACGAATATATTCACTAATATTATTTGCACTGCTGATCGGGTGGGCGCCTTCCGTGTGCGCCGAGCTTGTCGTCATCGTGAATCGTAATAATGAAGTTTCAACAATGGAAAAAAACGAGGTGATCGATCTGTATATGGGAAGATATATAATCTTTCCCAACGGCGTTTCAGCCCTTCCCATAGACCAGCCCGTCGATTCCGAAATAAGAGACAAATTTTATAAGCTGCTCACAGGAAAAACCGTAGCGCAGGTTAATGCGTACTGGGCCAGACTGATATTTACAGGCAGGGCTACTCCCCCAAGAGTAATTCCTGATGTTGAGTCCACCCTGAGGGTGGTCCGTGAAAATAAAGACGCTATTGCCTATCTTAACAGAAAGGATGTAGATGATACTGTAAAGGTGGTGTTCAGTCTTGATCAATGAAATCAGGTCACATCTGCACTTGAAGCTCTCCCTTGCTATTACCGGAGGCGCTGTCATTGTCGCGGCAATTGCATCCTATATCTTCTATCAGTCAAGTTACAACAATGAACTGGATAGCTACAGACAGGCAACCGGACAGCTTATCCTTACGATCAGTAATACCGCGGCCATATCCGTTTATCTGGACAATGATGATATGGTATCAGAAGTCGCAGACAGCCTGCTGGGGAATGACATAATAAACCAGGTAATTATCAGTAATCAGGATAAAGTATTTTACTCGTCAGCAACACAGCTGAATCCTTCAGAGGATGAAAATTGGATTGAGTATCCCATAGCCTCTCCATTTTCCGAAGACACCAAGATCGGCTCGATATTTTACCAGCTCAATGATTCCCTGATACAAAGACATGCAAGACAGGTAGGATTTAGAAATGCCGCTACCCTCATGGGCCACACCCTGCTGATTACAGTTATGGTAATGGTCCTTGTTTATGCCTCGCTGACAATACATCTTCGCAGGATAGCCCAAAAGCTGCACAAAATAAATCCTGGTCTGAGCAAAGAACGTCTGCCTAAGCCGACAGGTCATCAGGATGACGAACTCGGGCAACTGGTAAACGACATCAACAGCCTTCTTGATTCCGCTGATAATGTCATCAGGTCCAAGGAAGAGCTTATTGAAAAGCTTGAAAAGGCAGCAGAAGAAATCAAGACCCTGAGGGGCATTATACCTATCTGTTCCAATTGCAAAAAGATTCGTGACGACGCCGGGATCTGGAATCAGATAGAAAATTATGTTACGCAGCACTCGGAAGCCGAATTCTCTCACAGCCTCTGTCCTGATTGCGTAAAAAAGCTGTATCCCGATTTTGCCTTGGCAAAGAAAAGCGCGTAAAGAGGCACGTCCTTAAATAAGTAAATATCTTTTAATAATGTGGTTCAGCAAAGAGCCATTGGCGCCATACGTGTGAAGGTTGTCTTCTGTCTAATTCCCTTTTGAAGAACTCACGGGCCATATTTCTGAACGTAATTCTTGACCCGGACCTTTCTGGCAGTGCTTTTCGAACTCATGTAACGCACCTTCCCAAAAACTGGCCTTTCCGGTCCCCATGCTCTATCATAGCGTCCCAGTACCCAGAAGATGCCGCTATAGGAATTGGGATCTCTTCCGTCAAGGGCATATTTATTGTTTAGCTCGATCATGATACTGAGGGCCTTTCGGGGTGTCCCTGTCCACTGCAGGATCTTTTTACCCCAGAGCATCCTCAAGTAGTTGTGGATTCGTCCTTCTCTGGCCAACTCCATCTGTGCAGCATTCCAGAGGGGGTCGTGTGTCTTCCCCCGCTCGAATTCCTTTAGACTATAAATATAGTCTCGTTTGTCCAATTCATGGGCACTGAGAGTATCCAAGGCCCATGTGGGAAGGCTCTCGTATTGGTCATAATCTTTCCGCTGCCGGCACATATTGAATCCCAGTTCGCGCCAGGTAATCAGTTCATCCAGAAAGGATTCCGCGTTTTCACTCATTCCCCACCATCCGCTCCGTCCCCCCGCAGCACGATCGGAAAGGCGGTCGAATAGCCATTCCTCCCGCTCTATAAGCTCATTGAAGACCTGATGCACGGAGATATGACCGAAATGAAGATAAGGTGAAAGCCCGCTGGTCCCCTCCTCCTCCGGTTGATTCCTGTCTTCAATGTAATTTGGAAGCCCCTGCGCCAGAAATCGGCTCAGTTGTCTATGCGCCTCTCGACTGCCCCCCTTTCTCTTCACCGGCGCCACTTGATGATCTATGGGAAGTGAAGAGAGTTCAAAGGCCGTGGAACCGAGCTTATCAACAGATTCCGCCGGCCACTTCTCTAATGTCTCCGGTGTTTTGGCCTTTTTTAAAGTGACCCCTTTCAGGGGATCGGGCTCCGGTCTTTCTACCAGACACCCCGGAAGGCTTTTCTGCAAGAATCGTCTGAAGACGTAGGCCGTAGGATAGACCCGGTCTGCCGCCTGCATTGGCAAAAGCCCATTCCCGTCCACCTGCTCCAGGAGGACCTTCAGCCTTCGTGATGCGGCCTTCACCATCCTGGGAATAAAAAAAGCGGGAAAATCGTCCGTAACCACCAGGCAGGCCTTCTGGGCAAGGGTCTCTAATAGACCCTTGCCCCCTTCGGGGCTCTTTTCCACATAAGGGTAGTAAAAGACATTATGTCGTTCCAACGCCCTCGCATTATCCAACATCCCGTCCAGAACAAAGCGATGAAGTCGATCACTAGCCCAGGGATACCCGCTTCGCAGGGCCTCTAAGATGATCAGGGGTTTCTTTAGACCTTTTGCCCATTCCACCGCCCTTTGAAGGCTGAAGTTCCATTGGACCCGCCGAGATGTGATCATCCAGTAAAGCACGAAATCGCCTTGCCCGTTGATGTCACCTTTATTTGCCTTCCTGATGCGAATGCGGGGCACTTGTCCCATGGTTTGCTGATAATACCTCGTCCTTTTAAAACAATGAGGCCTTGTCCCTGAACGCATGAATAGCTGCCATTATTCTGTTGGGGAGGTCAGCATACTCAGGCTTTGCCGACAATATCTTATTGCACCGGCCGATTGAACCTCAAGGAAGGACAATCCTGATGAATCATGTTTTAATATACTGCTGCGTACCCGTTATCTTCCGAGTTGTGCCCTGATCATCTCAGCCTCTCCATAATCCTTTAATCTATAAATCTTATTTATCTGACAGGTATCTTCCCATCCGTCATCATTTATAATTACATTGTTGTAACCAGGGGAAATAAAATTTACACCATTGGAGATTCTTATAGAGTCGGCACAGGATAGCGAAAGGGACTTACTGCCTAAAATAATCAAAAAATAATCCCGGGGTCCGGTTTGTAAAATAAATGACTGATTATCAACTATATCCCACTCCATAATGCTCAAACTTGGCATATTATGAACATTTTCCAATTGATTATCAAGGTTGTACTTTTCCGGAACAACTGCTAATCTGCCGCCACAAGATAGCGTCATAAGAAGAATGATAAAAATTTTGACTGATTGTCTTATAGTTTTCATAAACTACCTCCTTTCATCAAAGGTTTATTAAGTAGCCAGAAAACAGGCAGACGAAACTTATAATAAGCTGCAGCCAAAATGTTAACTTTTGTTTACATATTACACCTTTTCTACATATTTTGCAAGATCATAATTTTGCCCTGGGATTTACTCTTACTGAACAGTGAAATATATTGAAAAGGCTGGATTTTAAAATTTATTAAATGACAACTGGGGCGTAATAAGGGATGTAAACAGACTGATCGAAAAGTTCGGCTGGCATAAGGGGTATTTCGAAAGCGTGAATCAGAAAACTGGTGTTTTCGGATGAGTACAAGGTATATTATCACCGGACATAACACTTGTATAGAATACAAATTTCATTTTATCATTGACAGACAAAGCTGATCTTAATAGACTTTAATTTGTAAAATATAACTTATCGTCATCTAATTTAAACTTATCAGATGCATTGCATCAACCTGATTTTATTATCTTTAATGAACATGAAAGTATTACCCGTTAATTTTTTCAGCGGAAGATGTTGGGGATATTTTGATCCATATGCAATAGACAGCACTTATCATTTGTGACCCATTTCATTTTAGAGTATCAGGTAATAAATTATGGTCTCAGGCTTCACAAAAAAGATAATTACCTTGAGAGACAATAGAAAACTCACTACACCCCTCTTAATCCTTTTTTTTTCACTTACAATAATAACAGGCAACGTCAGGGCGGAGTCCGTTATATTGTCTTTATCGGAGGCCTTTTTTAAGGCACTCAAGGCCAACAGGACTATTGTCTATTATGATATAGACAAAAATAACGCGGAAATGGAACTGGAATATCAAAAAGGTATTTTCATACCCCAATTCGATTTAACAGGCACCTGGAACAGATATAGCTGGGAGTCTGATAATGTAAACAGCTACTCTGTGATTGAAACGCCCAAAATGGTCGCCTCAATTCAAAAAATGAATTCCTTTGGGGGAGTTACTTCCCTGAATTTTTCAACACAGGAAGACAAGACTGTTTACAGCATACCCGGCCTCCAGGATGATGAATACCGTTCCAGCATATTTCTCAAGTATGAGCAGCCCCTGTTAAAGGGACGGGGTAAAACTGTAACAAACTATGAGATAAATAAATCCAGCCTGTCACTTGAATTCGCCAAACAAAGATACGAAGATAATAAAAATGCCGTTCTGTTTAATGTGTTCAAGGATTACTTCTCTTTGCTGCTGACCATTGAAGAATTAAGGATTAAGAAGGAGATAAGGGAAAACACACAATCCATATTTGATGTAGTAAAAGAAAAGGTGGAAATGCGTAAACTTCCTGTTACGGATCTGAATAAAATGCAGACCGTCCTGTTTATCCGGGATAAGGAAATCCTTGATATTGAAAACACCATGCAGCAAAAAAGAAATCAGCTGATGCTGTCCATATTTAATGATGTGGAACAGGATAAGGGAAAAGATTATATTCTCACCACTTCTATCGACGAAGTAATAAAATCTTTTAAGCAACCTGATTTGTCAGAAATAATGTCAAAGGCCGAAAGCCTGGATTTGGATATAATAGGATATAAAAACGATTTGGAACGCTATAACCTGGAACTGACAAAGGCACAGGATGATCTTAAACCGGAACTCCTCGGATCTGTGGAAATGGGGGCGGACGGTTATGATTCCGACAAATGGCTGAGATCCGCAAGGGATATTTCACCGCAAAATTATAGAATTATCTTTGGCGGATCCCTGACATTCCCCATCACCAATACCCGTGCACTCAGCAGAGTTAAGATTGCAGATAACAAGATCAGGCAAGTTGAACTCCAGAGAACAAACCGACTTCAGGAAGTAAGGAATGCAATTTATGAATTATTTGACGATCTTGAAACGTTTAAAAGCAAGGTGGAACTGGCGGAAGAAATCAGCTCTATCTCCAAACAAAACCTCGAATATGAAATTGAAAGGCTGGTAGGAGAAAAGACTACTGTGCTAAACACACTTGATTACCAGACTTCGATGATCACAGCGGAGCTTGATATGATTGCAACAAAACTTGATTATATAATTCTTATAGGGGTCTGTCACTTTTATCAGAGAGAAATGGAAAAAATCGCGATACCCCAATAAAGAGAAGAGCTATCCATGGACATTAATGATACCCTAAAATTCATAAGACAACTCTGGTTTTTTTCCGTTCTAGGCGATGAGGAACTCTCTGAACTGATTTCCACCGCTGAGCTGAAGTCTTATAATGCGGGAGAGATTGTCTTTAATCAGGGGGGAAAGGGGGACAGGTTCTTTATTGTTTATAGCGGCAAGATACGGATCATTCGGAAGGATAAAGATAAAACAGAGATAAATCTCGGCGTGATGACGAGAGGCGATCACTTTGGAGAGACGGCGTTAATCTCCGATCAAGAGCGAAACGCAACTACCCGCGCCGTGGAAGACAGCATCCTGATCTCCATCAGCAAGGAATCCTTTAATAAATATATTTTTTCAAAACCCAGGATCCGTGAACACTTCGACAAATTCATAAAATATACTTCAATTCATGTGTTCCTAAAATCATGCAGCAGGCTCTCAGCCCTGCCTCCACAGGATTTAAGGCAACTGGTGGACCATTTCAAACCGGAATTTTTTCGCCCAGGAGAGGTTGTGTTCACCCAGGGGGCGGCGCCGGACAAGTTTTATCTCATAGAGACAGGAAAACTCAAGATCGTTCGATGGGAAGGCGACAAATCTGAGATTATCAATTTTCTCAGGGAAGGAGAATTCTTCGGCGAAAAGGCATTGCTGGAGGATACGACGCGTTATGCAGATGTTGTCTGCTTAACGGATTGCCATCTGTTTTCACTTTCAAAAGAGGCATTTCAGGATTTAGTAAACACGTCTCCTAAAATGAAACACATTATTGAAGACAGGATCGCATCCTATCTTAAGGAGACCCCACCTATACCATACAAAGAAATTATAAAAGAAGAACTGGCTGCGCTCAAGGATATAAGAGTAGAGAAGGAAGTCCGCAAAGAAGAGCCCGAGGCGGTCAGGCAGAAAAAGAATCGTTTTAAGAAACTGTCCTCCTATTATTACAGGCATATGCATTTCCCGTTCATCAGGCAATATGATGAGATGTCCTGCGGCACAACCTGTCTTATGATGATAGCCAAATTCTATGGAAAAATCTTCTCTTCAAGCAGGCTGCGGGAACTTGCCTATGTGGACCGGAGTGGAGCATCCCTGGCCAATCTCGCGTTCGCGGCAGAACAGATAGGATTTACGACCCGAGGGATGAAGCTTGATTACGAAAAACTTATGTCTGTCCAGCTCCCGTGCATTATACACTGGCAGGGCTATCATTATATTGTTGTTTATAGAATAACCGAAGATGCAATATGGGTCGCCGATCCTGCAAGGGGACTCCGGAGATACAAAAAGGGTTTCTTTACGGAAAACTGGAAAGGGATAACTCTTATCCTGGAGCCGACCCCGGAACTCAAAAAACAGGAGGAGAATATCTCATCCGTACGGAACTTTATTCAATTTGTAATACCTTACAGAAAAATCCTATTCGAGATCCTTGTCGCATCCGTTATCCTCAATATCTTCGGGCTTACCACGCCGATCTTCACTCAGAACATCATTGACAAGGTGATCCTCCATAATAATTTTTCACTGCTTAATATAATGCTTCTCGGAATGATAATTGTCATTATATTCAGATTTCTTGTAGAAATTCTCCGGCAGTATCTTATTGTGCATACAAGCATGAAAATCGATCTTCGCATGCTTATCGCCTTTTACAAGCACATGCTTGCACTCCCTCTCGGTTATTTTAAGGTGCGTAAGATCGGTGACTTTATCGAACGCTTCGGCGAAAACATGAAGATAAGGAACTTTCTTACCAATACTGCCCTTACCCTTGTTCTCGATACGATCCTTATAACAATTTATCTGTCCATAATGTTCTATTACAATGTAACAATGGCATCAATGGTCATTTTTCTTGTGCCTGTTTATGCAGCAATCACCTTGACGTTCACCCCTGTTTTAAAACGGCTCAATGTGGATTCTTTCCAGGTCCACAGCGAATCCGGCTCACATTTAATTGAATCGATAAATGCCATTGATACCGTAAAGGCAATGAATATCGAATATCCCATAAGATGGCGATGGGAGGACAAGTTTGTAAAAAGTCTAAATATCGATTTCAAGCTGTTTAATACCTCCATGTATTTTCACTCCCTGGGAAACTTTGTCGGATTAATGAGTTCAACCCTTCTTCTGTGGTACGGCGCTCACAAGGTCATGCAGAATGTCATGACCATAGGCGAACTGATGGCCTTTATGGCTTTAGTGGGCAGTGTTATCACTCCAATTAACCGGATTATTATGTCATGGGACCAGGTACAACAGACCCTTGTATCAGTGGACAGGCTCAATGACGTCTTCTCAGCAAAGGCCGAGCATCCTGAAACTAGTGAAGATACTACGGGTATTGTTATCAGGGAACCTAAGGGGGAAATAATATTTGACAAGGTTTTCTTCAGGTACGGAGGCCCTGAAGAGCCCTACATTCTGTCGAATATCGACATGAAGATAGAGCCTGGGAAATCTCTTGCAATCGTGGGAAGAAGCGGATCGGGAAAGACCACACTCGTAAAGCTGATCTCGAAGTTCTACGATGTAACCGAAGGGAAAATCACCATCGACGGCATGGATGTAAGAAACATCAATTTAAACAACCTGCGACAGATTATCGGTTTTGTGTTGCAGGAAAATTTTATCTTTAACGGGACCATTAAAGAAAATATCTCCATGAATGATCCGCAGGAGACAATGTCAAAGGTTATTGAAGCGGCAACCATGGCAAACGCCCATGATTTTATCTCAGGCCTGGCGCTGGGATATGAAACCAAGGTCGGGGAAAGCGGCCTCCAGCTTTCAGGAGGTCAGAAGCAGAGAATAGCTATCGCGAGGGTGCTCTACAGAAATTCAAAGATCATCATATTCGACGAGGCAACCAGTTCTCTTGATACCGAATCAGAACAGGCGATCCAGAAAAACATGAACACCATTCTGAAGGATAAAACAGCCATAATCATCGCCCACAGGCTGAGCACCGTGAGAAATGCCGACAGGATAGCCGTTCTGGACAACGGCGAGATCGTTGAATCAGGAAATCATGAAGAATTGATGGAACGCCGCGGACTTTATCATTACCTGGTCCATCAGCAGTTAAATCTTTAAAAAGATAATAATCATGGCAGAAGATAAAAATACAGATCAGAAGATTGAGCATGGCGATGTAATAGAAATAACTCCGGTCGATTCCCCATCGGAAAACTTTCTTGTTGCGGAAAAGCTAAGACAGATGCCCAATATCTTTGCAAGGGGTCTAATTTATATTATAGTGCTGCTTATTCTGGTCAGCCTCGCATATTCACTTTTTTCAAAGATCGACGTTGTCACCGAAAGCAGGTCTGTAGCGATACCGAAGACCCACATCATTAACATCAATTCCTCCCTGAGCGGATATGTACAGGAAATTTATATTGCAAAAGGGCAATTAGTTGAAAAAAATGACCCGCTGTTTGTCGTACTTCCTCCTCTTTTTATAAACTCAAGAGAAAGCATTTCATACCAGTCAAAGATAGCCGAGCTGAGTAAAGCCATCCCTTTACAGGATGAGACATACAACACGAAGATATCAGCTGTAAAAGATGAGATGAAGGCCGTAGAATATGACCTTAATTACCTGAGAAAAGAGGTGGAAAACCTGAAAACGGAGTTCGCTAATACGGAAAAATTATATGAAAAAAAGCTCACATCCATTGCAGAATACAACAATATCAAGAGCAGGCTTGAACGGGCCTTGACGGATATCGATAAACTGGAGTCCCAGAAAACCATGCTGGAAAAGAATATTCGCAGCCTGGAACTGGAAAAATCCACAACCCTGCAGGGTATGAGAAATGAACTGGAAACAAATGAAAAATTGCTTGCACTGAAGGGTCTTTCTTCCTATCAGCAATCATCCGAAGATAACAATAAAGAGGGTAAGGTTATCCGCGCCATTGAGAGCGGGACAATCCTGGAGCTGAATTTCAGAAACAAGGGAGAATATGTCAGGGAATCGGATATCCTGTGCACGATTGTTCCGGCTGACGCCGCTCTTTATATGGATATTACAGTCGCCAATAAAGACGCGGGTTTTATTGAGACCGGCATGGAAATAAAATACAAATTTGACGCCTTTCCCTACAGCGATTACGGTACAATCTCTGGAAAGGTCAAGTCTATTTCTCTTTCAGCAATCGAAGACAAAACACTGGGATATGTTTACCATGTGGATGGATCCCTTGACAGGATATATTATGAGGTGCGGGGGAAAAAATACTATATAAAATCAGGAATGACAGCCACGGCGGAGATCGTCACGCAAAAGAAAACCATTTTTTCTATATTATTTTCCAAGTTAAAGCGGTAATATATTATCAAAGGAGGACGAATACCATGAATATTAAATATTCCAATGGTACTGTTACCCCTGACGATGTCATCAAGTTTCTCTCACTTACAGATCAGTCCGATGGAATTATAAGGCATGTAATTCTATACAGGGAGGCAGCAAAGAAGGCGGCTGAACTGGGCTTGATCATCCCGGATGAAGACCTCCAGCAATATGCCGACAACTTCAGAAAGATGCACGGTCTTATTGCCGCTGAAGACACATATGCCTTTTTAAGCGGCAAAGGATTAACAGAGGACGATTTTGAGCATTTCTGCGAGGGCGCCCTTTCGATCATAAGATTTAAAGAACATCTGTCGGACAAAAACAAAATAGAGGAATATTTTGTAAACAACCGGAGTGATTTTGACAGGGCCAGGATATCGAAAATAGTCGTGAAAGATGCAAATCTGGCGAATGAAATTATAATACAGGTCTCTGAAGAGGGTGAGGATTTCCACGCCCTTGCAAGGAGATATTCAATTGACATGGCCACAAAATATTCAGGCGGTTATATCGGAGAAATAAGCAGAAAAACGCTTGATCAAGGCGCCGCCGCCAAGGTCTTCAATGCCTCTCAGGGTGATCTACTTGGCCCTTTCGAGCGAGATGGGATTTTTCAGTTGATCCTTATTGAGGAAATAAAAAAGGCGGAGCTTGGTGATAATGTTATAGAATTGATAAAAGAAAGGCTTTTTAATGATTGGTTTTCGCAGATTATCAAAGAAGGCTTTGAGATATCCGTATAAAGGGACCGCACCTGGTCCCTTGCCGACCAATAACAATCTTAATAAGGAAAGGGGGTATTTATGGCAAATAAAAAACAGGAAATCGAAATAGCCGTAGCAGAGGTCGTAGATTATTTGAGAATTACCGGCCAGTTTTCGCCGGCCCTGAAGTCTGTGGTTGAGCGAAAGGTAACGGCCTTGGCCGCCCGCAAGAGCGGGATCAAGGTATCGACAAAACAACTGCAAAGCGCAGCAGATACCTTCAGGGCTATGAACGGCCTTATAAAGGCATCTGACACCGAAAAGTGGCTTAAACAAAATGGGTTGACAGTGGATGCGCTGGAGGAATATCTTGAGACAAATATCCTGATCAACGGTTTTAAGAACAAGCTTGAAAAAAAGGCGGGCGCAGCCAAATACATGAAAGCGCCAATTATCAAGGAATCCGTCAAAGAATTGATTTATAAGGACTGGCTGGAAAATGAAATGAAATAAAATCTATCAATCGGCGCCACAATCGGCAGCGGCAATATGTGGTGCCGGTTAATATAAACAGGACATATGGAATGACAAAAATAAAGATTACCGATCTGGAGCCGATTCCCGCGGCAAAGGCAAAACTCATTTTTGGAGAAATCCTTCATGAAACCTCAGTTGAGGGTAAAAAATACCTGGTAAACCGACAGGGGAGGCCCGTCTCGGTTATATTAAGTTATAGGGAGTATCTGGAGCTGTTGGAAAAGGCTGAAAAGTAAGGACAATCAATCCCTGCGAAGGAATATGCTGCGCTGGAATATTTCGCCGGCTGTAGCTTCCAGCCAAGTAAACAAGCAGGGTTCTACAACTTTTAACTGATTGTAATATGCCCATAATAAAAGAGCTGCCCCTTGAAAAGCACCCTTTCATTACTTCAACTGAGCTGAAAAGTTCAATTCAGTCAAACCAATCCAAAAGGCTGGCGCATACTATTCATTACCCCCCGGATGACTGCCAATATCTTCTTGGCACACCTTATTTTAATCTGAACTTCAAAAGAGATATCCGGCAATTCATACCGCTCGGCCAATATAAGCAGGCCTTGAGGTTTTTCAAAAATACCCATGACAGATCAACCATGGTATCCGGTTTAAAATTGGAATATCGTTCTATAGTCAAGGCCCTCATGGATCTGGGTATTCGATTCAGGGTTGTGGACATGGAAAAGGGGGACAAGGAAACAGGCCGGTTATTGCGACAAAAAGGATGCAACAGCCTCAATCTTCCCTACGGGCAGATTATGCACTGGCAAATATTCCCCCGTGATATGTTCGTATATATCAAAAAGGCTAATGCCCTTCTGGTTCATTCCAGATTATTTAAGATACCATCACCTGTTTTAAACGGCTGCCGGATCATTCATACAAAATGGGGGGAAGGAGGTCGGGTTCTTCTGTCAGGCGATCACATGCTCCTTAGTCGCGTGCCCGGATCAGGAAGGCGCGCACAGGAAGCCAAAGTTATATCACAACTCATGGACATGGGTATTAAAGCAGCCTTCCTGCCATATGCCCTTTTTTATGGCCTTTCTCCAAAAGGAGAAAAGGCATTTATCTTTCATCATTCACATATTGATCTTAGCGCCTCTCTGATAAAAGGCAAGGATGGAGAATTTCATCTGATTATTGATCCTGATTATCGAACCGGCCCCCTTTCAGATCCCTTGTCCGTTCAGGCTTCCCTGGATCTTGTTCGAAGAAACTGCACAGAAATAGGGGTAAAGGTTCATGTGCTACGAGAACCTTTAAATGTTCCCTTTAGCACAGCCATGGTCCAGTTTGGAAACGGGAAGATCCTTGCTACAGGAGGAGATGATGAGTTGCTGGAGACTATTTCCGATATCGTCAGTTCAGAAAATATCAGGGCTACTGATATCCCGATCCTTCAATACCCCGTATTCGGAGGGGCAGGCCTGCATTGTCTGGTTACAGAAAATCCATTACCGATTCTCTCAGCAATAGATTAATGGGATACCAATCGATATTATTTCATTGCTGAATGATATAACAACGGCCACAATGATTTTT
>JAFGIC010000170.1 GCA_016929815.1 Deltaproteobacteria bacterium | reverse complement strand
GCCCCACCAACTGGGCTGCTTAGAAACAGGATTACCAGCGCTTTCCGCCGCCGCCACCCCCAAAACTCTTTCTTCCGCCTCTTCCACCGCCGCCAAAGCCGCCTCTTCCGCCGCCACCGCCTCCATATCCTCCTCCGGAACGTCGGTTTTCACTTTTAGGCTTGGCAGTATTTACCTTCATGGCCTTTCCTTTCAGTTCTTTATCATTCAGCCCGTCGATTGCAGCCTGTGCCTCGGCGTTATCGGGCATCTCCACGAATCCGAACCCCTTTGACCTGCCGGTTTCATTATCCTTTATAACCTTGACTGTCTCAACTTGTCCAAATGCCTTAAAGGCCTCTTTTAACTCGTTATCAGTCACTTCGTACGATAGATTTCCCACATAAATATTCATTTAACTTCTCCTTTTTGATTAATTTTAATTATACCTCTTCTTGTCTTAATAAATCAGGGATCAGGATTATCCTTCTTCTCCCTAGCAATCCTTATTTCCATAGCAAGTTTTCTTTCCAGTTTCTGAATATCCCTTCCCAGCGATCCCCTATCCTGAGTCAGTCTTTTCAACGTTATTCTGTTTTCGCCCTTTTCGGCTTCCGCCATGCTCGAATTGACCCTGTTCATGCTTTGCCTTTTATTTAACAATCTGCTTTGAAGCTGTTTTATCGTGGTCATATGATTTCTCCCTTAAAATTGTGGGTTCTACATCAGGCTACATTATTCCCCCGCTAAAGGAGAAACGCTCCTTTTCAGCCTCTGGCAATCCATTCATCAATAACGTCCTTGTCAAATCGCCAGACCCTCCCGATCCGGATCGCAGGGATCTTTCCCTCCTTGGATAATTTACATACAGTTATTGTGTGCAGTTTCAGGTAATCCGCTACTTCTTTAGTCTTCATTATTTTTGCCATGATAAATCCTTCTTTATTTCAACATCATCTTTTATCCATTTTTATTCAATGCTGCTCAATTTCGCTACCTTCCTGAAATGGTGGCCATAGATCGCAAAGGTGATGGCCATGGGAACCAGTCTGGGCCGGCGGAAAAAGGTCCAGGAGAGGATCTTCCAGTACTGATAGCGCTCCCTCCCCAAAAATCCCAGCCGGATGATTGAACGAAATGCTGCTATGATGCGTTGAAAATCAACAGGCACCCTTCTTGTCTTAGGCATCTCATACTCCCTGAGAAAGGTCTTGGCTCGTTTATAATATTGTTTGGGAGAATAAAGGTATTGAATCATCTTCCCATAGCCGTCCTTCAAGGCGTCAATCCCCATCCTGGGGATTATATTGGTCTTCCCGTCAACATTGTCCCCGGAAAAAAGACCGATCAGGCGGCCTTCATTCCTCATTCGTTCATAAAGCCTCGTGCCGGGAGGGGCATTAAGCATGCCTACCATTGCAGTGACTATCCCGCTCCTCTGTATAAACTCGATCTGACGCTGGAATATGGAAGGCGTGTCGCTGTCGAAACCGACAATAAAGCCGCCCTGCACCTGGAGACCCGCGCGCTGCATGCTCTTTATGCTCTCTATCATGTCGCGGTTCCTGTTCTGCTGCTTATTGCACTCTGCCAGGCCTTTCTCGTCCGGTGTTTCTATACCTACAAAGACCGTGTCAAAACCCGCCTTGACCATCATGTCCATCAACTCCCTGTCATCGGCCAGGTTGATGGAAGCCTCCGTGTTGAAAGGGATGATTTTCCTTCCTTTCTGCCATCGGATCAGTGCGGGCAGAAGATCGGTCTTGAGAAAGACCTTGTCGCCTATAAAATTGTCGTCCACAAAAAAGACCTGACCCCTCCACCCTTTGTCATAAAGGCCGTCCAGTTCCGTGATAATCTGGCCGGATGTCTTGAAGCGGGGCCTGTGCCCGAATAAAGCCGTCACGTTGCAGAACTCGCAATTGAAAGGGCAGCCCCGCGAGAACTGGATGCTCATGGAGGCGTAATGTTTAAAATCGAGCAAGTCCCACCTGGGTGCCGGTGTCGTTTGAATATCGCAAAACCCTGTCGTCTTATAGATCCGCCCCGCGCAGCCCTTTTCAAGGTCTGCCAGAAAAGGCGCAAGCGTCAATTCGGCCTCGTTGAGCACAAAATGGTCCACATCCTCAAATTGATCGTACTCGCCTGTGAAGAGCGGTCCGCCCGCGACTACCTTAAGGCCCGCCTTTTTACAGCGGCTGATGGCTTCAAGCGCGGATGCCCTCTGTACCGACATGGCGCTGATAAAGGCGAAATCTGCCCATCCAATGTCCTTATCACTCAGCCTTGTCACATTCATGTCAACAAGTTTCAGTGGCCAGTCACGGGGCAGCATTGCCCCGACCGTCAGGAGGCCAAGGGGCGGCAGTGCCGCCCCTTTCCTGATAAATTTCAAGGCATGTTTAAAGCTCCAGAAGGTCTCAGGGTATTCAGGATATATCAGTAATATTTTCATAAATCTCCACTTATTTAATGGTTAACCGACTTGAAATTTTCGCCGTATTTACGGCTGTAAAATGCAAGACGATCTGCATCCGAAATACCGGGATGAAGAATTACTGCCTTTTCATCCCGGGGATACTTCCTTGTCTCTTGAGACTTGATGGGCATCCCTTTCCGCGAAGGTCTGCGTCCGGTCGGCAATCTGTTGTGGTTTCCTGCATTTTGCCGTGACCTCGCATCAGGCCCCTTATTTCTCTTGTTATAAAGGCTGAAGCGCATCCCATCGCTTGCGTCCGTCTCAAGAAAGGCCTCATCCGCCCATAGGACAGGGATCTTCATATCTATAAATTCCTCCAGGGCCTCAAGGCCCATAACGAATTTTTCGCATGCAAGGGTTATAGCACTACCCGACTTGCCTGTACGGCCTGTGCGGCCTATCCTGTGGACATAATTTTCAGGGTCTTCGGGAAGATCATAGTTTACAACCAGATCGAGGGCTTCTATATGGAGACCCCTTGCGGCCACATCCGTTGCGACAAGATATTGAAGCCGGCCCGATTTGAATTCCTCAATAATCCCCTGCCTCTTGTTCTGGGGGAGATCCCCAATAAGATATCCCGCTCTGTATCCGTTATGTTCAAGACGGTTTGACACCATGAATGCTGCCTGCTTCGTATTTGTAAATATAAGGGCATTACCCGTTTCATGGCCTTTCAATATCCCGAGAAGAAGGGACATCTTTTCCCTGCTTTCCACATGATAGATGACCTGGGATATCGCCTCAACCGTTAATCGGTCAGGATTTAAAATGACCTCAAAAGGGTCACTCATGTATTCCCATGCTAGCTCACGGGTGCGGCGACCCAGGGTCGCGCTGAAAAGCATGGTCTGCCGTTTCTTGCATTCAGGCATCCTTTTAAGCATCCATCTGATATCGGGCAGAAATCCCATGTCAAACAGACGGTCGGCCTCGTCTATAACAAGTATCTCGATCTCCTTGAGATTGATTTTGCCCTGCCTTGCGAAATCCATAAGTCTTCCGGGCGTGCCGATTATTATATCGATGTCTCCTTTCTCAAGGAGTTTCTCCTGTTTAAGATAGGCAACTCCGCCGTAAAAGCAGCCTGTTTTTAGATCAAGAAAACGGCCCAGAAGTCTGGCCTC
>JAFGIC010000169.1 GCA_016929815.1 Deltaproteobacteria bacterium | reverse complement strand
TTTTGTTCCAGGCCGGCGAAGAGGGCTGCGACGCCGACCACAGCGCCAACCCTCCGTTTATTTTCGATCTCTTCCTCCGTTCGGCCGGTGCCGTAGACGGCAAAACCACCTACTCGGCTGGTGTCTTCAACAGCAACGATCTCATTCTAGACCATTGCTGGATCTGGCGCGGCGACCACGGGACAGGCGCGGGATGGGATACGGATTCAAGTAAGCTCAAATACGGCCTTGTCATAAACGGCGACAACAACATAACCTACGGACAGATGGTGGAGCACTGGCAGAAATACAACACCGTGTGGAACGGCAACAACGGCAGACAGTATTTCTATCAGCATGAGTTCAACTACGACGTACCGAACCAGGAGTCGTTCATGGAGGGCACCACACTGGGAATGCCTGCCATCAAGGTGACTGACGGAGTAACCAATTGGGAGGGCTGGGGTCTTGGCGTCTATTCCTATTTCAGAAGAGCCCCGATCACGGTTACCAATGGCATAGAGGTCCCGCGGGTTCCTGGATGCAAGGCCCATTGTATTGTCACCTTCTCCCTGGGCAGCTGCCAGGGAGAAATCCTGCATCCCATCAATGATACCGGTGCAACGGCGAAATGGAATTCCGCCACACATATGGTGAGATTCGGCGAGTATGTAGGGCATTGATTTAATAAAAAAAGATAGTGTAGATAAATTCGATTCGTTGATTAAATTTTAATTGATTATTAAGGCAGTCGCCCCCTCGGCTTCCCCGATATAAAGTCGGGACGATCCTCCGCTACCCCCGCACAGGCGGGCATCCTGTCACTCTGGCCACCAGGGAGGGCGATGATTGTAGCCTGTCAGGCGATAGACCATCCAGGGCATGGCGATTCTTTGTATCCAGGTTCCAATCAGCGATATGCTCTGTCCGCTGAAGAACAGACGGCAATTTCTATATTTAAGAGAACGGAAGGTTCTTTTAAGCCCTTTTAGCTTATCACTATGTTGTTTGTTAGATTCTTTTTTCATTAAAATTATTCTCTGCATCCAAACATTTTGCCTTTTAAAAAGTAATCAGTTGCATGAAAAGGACTGTTCTCTCTGTAGAACTTTAAAGAATTATACGAATGAATTGTTATTCTATTTCTTAAGCAGTTCACTCAGGCTTGATTTGGTCTTTTCAAATTGGTTTTTAAGACTGTTAATCAGATCTTTGGACGGGATAATATCCAATATCTGCCCATTGGTTTCATGCCTTTTCTTAAACTCGCGTAATTTTTTATCTATTCGAATCAACTGATCTTCAAAGGCGGCCAGTCGGTTGTTATGGCTGTTGGTTGCATGCTTCTGCAGATTTCCAAATTCATATTCAATTACGTTTGTCTTCAGCTCCCCTTTGAAAATTCGGTGAAGCTCTACTTGAAGATATTTATTGACCAAAACAGCACGGCCCTCTTTTTCCAGCCGACGCACGCTGACACTGATTTTGGTTGAGTCTAATACTCGGAGCGGCCTGAACCGGGACGCACGTTTAACGTAATCATGATCTTCCGCCATTGCCAGTGACTCATTGAACCCGCCCACGCGTTCAAATAAACGCTTGGTGGACAATATACAGAATCCACCGGCATGTGGACTGGTGTACTGCCCCATCCGTATGGACAGGTTTGCAAGTTTATGAAGAACCCTGTCGATGTGCAGTTCTGAAAGCGGCTCAACTTCGCAGGTAGATAGATCAAGATAACGCTCTTGCATCTCATCATAAGCCCGATGTAAAAATTCTTCAGGCAGAATAACATCCGCATCCAGAAAAAAAAGAAACTGCCCGCGTGCCGCACGGGCGCCTTTATTTCTGCCTCTTGCAGGCATGCCTCCTTCCACCACTTTTATGCCGGATTGCTCGGCTATACGGACGGTATTATCACTGGAATGCGCATCAGCGACAATAACCTCATAATTTTTAAACGATTGTCTCTTAATACTGTTCAGTAGCAAAGGAAGAAAAAGCTCTTCGTTAAGAGTAGGAATAATGATGCTGATTTTCATAAAATGACCTTACTTGCCGGCCTGCCCTGAAATGTTATTAATTCCGCACGCGCCAGTCTTTTTTACTTAACTACTGTAACAATTGCATAAGATTGTCATGTGCTTCTTTTACTGTCCGTCCTGCGGCGTTGTCTCTGCCCGAAACCGTATTTTTTTTAAAGAGAACTGACAAGATAAATGTAGGCATCGCTTTAAGGTGCCGATTTGGCACCTTAACATAAAATAAAAAAATAACTGTTTAAGTTTGCCAAGAAATTCTATAAATGGTTACACCGTAATGCCGGCTATAAACAGCGCCGTGCCTGAATTTTCGTATATTATTGATTTACGCGGCATTCCACTTGAATTCTTTTTGCATGGCCTCTGCCATGCGCCAGCCCTGAGCAACAAAGCCAAACTGGGTGAGTATCGCGCGTGCAGCAATCTGGCTAAAGTTCTGAACCAGATACTGCCGCAAAATTCCAATGGCCACGGCATCGAGCAGAAGTGCACGCTGCCCGGTAAAACGGATCATGCCCCCCCTTCCGGATCCAACCGTAAAAGTTCCTTGTGGTTCAAGTCATCGACATGCATTAGCAACACCAATCAGAATGATGCGCCGGCTATTCAATTTGGTTGAATATAGTCCATTACAAACCACGCAGATGCGCCAAATGAGGCATTTTTAGGTCGCGGCATGGTACTTGCATATCTAGATTGACAAAACAAGGCGGTTTTATCGCTCGACCAGCGTTATAAAACAAAGGTTGAGGTAAAAGACGGCATAGTCACGGTA
Source organism: Deltaproteobacteria bacterium (assembly GCA_016929815.1). Classification (GTDB taxonomy): domain Bacteria; phylum Desulfobacterota; class DSM-4660; order Desulfatiglandales; family HGW-15; genus JAFGIC01. Next base: position 7,751 of record JAFGIC010000169.1, on the reverse strand, counting down.
AGCGGCGTTGCGAAGAATAGTGCCGAAAAGGAGTTGGTTGGCAAACTTGTCAATAACATACAGGGGGTCAAAGGCATAAAAACGAGGTGACGATCTGATAATTATCCGGCACACTGCAACTTTATTATTAAGAGGAGTATAAAATGTTACATTCAAAAAGCAAGTTGAATTTCAGCCCCATACCGTTGCTGCTCACGCTTTTCCTGCTTCCGTTCATGTACACGATCCGGGCAGAGTCTGATAACAATACCCCCGTGTACTCGCCTGCAGTAAATATTGAGGCTTTGCGGGGGTTGACCACCATCGGCTCCGCGGAGTCCATGGGTGAAGGCCGCATTACGTTCGGTTTCTTCATGCCAGGATATAAGCAGCAAAGAGGATACCTCAACACACCGAACACTAACGCTCTCCTTTTTACAGGAACCGGAGCGTTTTCGTACGGAGTTAATTCCAATGTCGATATCTTTGGTTCAGTGGCAGGATACGCTTCAAGTAATTATACCAACACCGATAAGAGCGGTGGCCTGGGTACGATTCGTGCGGGAGCCCAGGGTTCGCTGCCCTTTCCCAAGCATGCTTTTGTGCGCATGGGGGGACAGGCAACCATAAGCGGAGGCACGGCGCGAAACCAGATCAACACCTACAGGGCTGATGGTTTTAACTATTTCGAGACCCGTACCGGCTGGGATATCTCGGGCAGATTCATGCAGACGATTCGGTTCGGTGGTGAAGATTTCGGGGTAAAGCTGCACCTGAATGAAGCGGGCGTTGTAGGCATTATCAACAGCGACCCTGCGCTATTGCTCCTGGGCGCTGGTTTACAGGGTAATGTACAATTCGCGGTGCTTGGCTTGGAATTTAATTCCCGTACCAGATTCAACGACATGTCCTTTGGGACCGATCCGCTATGGATTACCCCGTCAATTCATTTCCGTACCCCGTGGAATATGAATGTCCTGGCGGGAGTAGACATTTCCCTGTCGGCTGACCGAACGGATAACAATCCGCAGGCGCTGGACAATCCCCGTGCGCTTGAACCCTATAGGGTTTTCGGAGCGCTGGCGTTCTCAGTTGACGTGTTGCAAGGAAGAAGAAACGCTGAGTTTGCAGCAAAAGAAAAGGTGGCGCAGGAGAAAGCCGATCTTGAGCGCAAAGCCGCCCAATCGGCTGATCAAGTCCAGTCTCTTGCCATGAAATCCGCGGCCGATTCCGTTGCGCTTGCCAACGAGAAGAGAGATGGGCGCATGCGAAGGGATTCCATGCAAAAAAAAGCTGACCTACTGGCCCAAAAGGCAACAGCCGATTCACTTGCGCTCATTCGGGCCGCGAGAGATCTAGCAAACGAGAAGGAAAAGCGCAGCGACGCCGAAAAGCAGTTGCTTTCAACCGGTGAACTGCTCCTTGATGCCGTATACTTTGAGACTGGAAAGACTAACATAACTATCAATTCAAAATCCTATCTCAATATTATCGCTAAAATGCTGCTCAAATACCCGAAATTGCAGTTTGAAGTTGCAGGACACACCGACAATGTCGGTGCTATAAATTTCAATATCACGTTAAGCCAGGGCCGGGCCGATGCTGTGAGGTTCTATCTAACCGGAGTCGCACCTACGTTGCACTTGAGTGCACATGGATACGGAATAAGCAGGCCCAAGGCAGACAATAATACAAAAGAAGGTCGGCAGATAAACCGCAGGGTTGAGTTACGCGTTATAAACATGGATGTACTGCCGGAATACAGCCAATTGTGATGATGACGGATACTTATCCATCAGATTCAATGATTCACTAAGCATCTCTTTGAATCTGGTGGAGATCCCGATTAATAAGAGCCGGCGGGATAAGCGGCAATACAAATAATTAAGTTTCAGGAAGGAACACAATACAATGAAAACCAGCACAAAAGACAATACGAACGGTGTGTTTCATAAAATGACAGGTAGGGTCAAGGAGATCGCCGGGAAATTAATCAAATCTCCCGGGCTGGAAGCCGAAGGCAAAGTCGAAAAGGCTGCGGGACAAGTCCAGGAGAAGATCGGCCAAGTCAAGAAGGTAATAGGGAAGTAGGAGCTGAGTAGTTAGGCTATTAACAATTATTTGGAGTGTGAGCTGTCGATACCTGTCGGCATGTTCGTCATTGGCATGCGGGCTTGACGGCTGACACAACGAAATATCATTAACGCTGAAAAGTAAAGAAGTATCAGCGATAAAAGGCAGAGGTACAAATTGAATCGATTTTTTTTCACTAACACTAAAGGAGCTAGTATGAAGATTTCTACCATACGGACTGCTGATAATTTTAGTCGATGGAAACATTTTTTCGGAACCATGTTGACAGTCGCTCTTATGGCGCCTGTCGCCGCTGTGTCTCAATCGCCGGCGTCAGTGAATCTCGGCACTGCCGGCAATTTCGCAGTTATTGCAAAAACAGGAATCTCGACCACGGGAGTTACTGCAATTACCGGAGATCTTGGAATTAGTCCTGCCGATGCGACATATATAACCGGATTTGATTTAATCTCTGACGCCACAAATACATTCTCAACATCATCTTTGGTGACCGGCGAAATATATGCTGCCGACTATGCTTCCCCTACCCCCACAGACTTGACTTCAGCTATCAGTGACATGGAAAATGCATACACGGACGCCAGCGGACGGGTATTGCCAGATTATACTGAACTGTATGCCGGAAATATCACCGGGCAAACCCTCACTCCAGGCCTGTATAAATGGGGAACCGGGGTCCTGGTAGCTGCTGGTGGCGTCGTTGTTTCGGGCGGCGAAGATGATGTCTGGATATTTCAGATAGCGGGAACTCTCACTGTAGGTAACGGCGCCATTGTTACCCTGAGCGGCGGAGCCCAGGCCAAAAACATTTTCTGGCAGGTCGCTGATAAAACAACCCTTGGAACAACGTCTGACTTCAAAGGAATAATACTGTGCCAAACGTTGATTGAAATGCAGACCGGTGCAACGTTAAACGGAAGAGTGTTGGCGCAGACCGCAGTTACTTTAGACGCCAATACCATTATCATGCCGACAACGACGGCCGTAAAAGAGAATGGTTTAGTGTATCAAAAATCCGCGCTCTTCCAGAGCTATGCAAATCAAACCATTAAATTTACGGTTCCATCAACCGGAAGAACGACATTAAGAATACTGAATGCGTGCGGACAGCAAGCGGCGATGTTATTCAACGGCGAAGCAGAAGCTGGAAAATGCAATCAAGTGCAATTCAATACAACCGGATTGGCAAATGGGCTATACTTTGCAAAGCTCGAAGTTAACGGTAGGGCACATGTGGCAAAGATTATGCTGCTCAAATAGCATCAGATGAACAGCGCTCTTTACCTATTCAAGAAACTGGAAGTAAACGCGTATGGGTCCGTGCTGCATAACCACAAGGCGCAACCCAACAATATTGCCATGTAATATGCGCAGCGTCCATGAGAACAATGAAATATTCAACTTTTAAAAAATGCATTCACAAAAAATAAACAAAATGAAAAAAGTCTATTCAAAAAATAACCGAGCTTAAAAGCTCAGAGGAGTTAAATATGTATAAAAATAATTCTCTAAAATCCCGTTCAGAGATTCATCGTAAGTTGGGTTTGGCCGGCCTGGGGAAAACAAATAAATTTCTGATGGAAAAAACACTGCACTTCTTTGCATTTGCATTCGTAATTTTAGTAATTAATGTAATGTTTACGTCATGCGTGTCAAGTAAAAAATTAGTGACTTCAGAAGCCAGAGTTGATGAATTGCAAAAAGACAGCTCCAATACACACAACCAACTGAACGCGTGTAATGCGCAAATTAAAAATCTTACTAATGATAATGCCATGACTCAAAGTGATTTGGAAGCCCTTGCTGCCGAATCAAACATGACTATTGCCGGCCAGGCAAAGCAGTTAAAAGACTTTAAGGATATGATTCAATCACAAAGGGATGTGTTGAACAAGCTTAAAAATTCAATAGCTGATGCGCTCATGAGTTATAAAGCTGATGAGCTTAGCGTTTATATGAAACATGGAAAAGTGTATGTTTCCCTTGCAGAAAAATTGCTGTTCAAATCGGGGAGCGATGTGGTTGATCCTAAAGGAAAAGAAGCACTTAAAACTCTTACCAAGGTGTTAAACACCACAAAAGACATCACGGTTACAATTGAAGGCCATACGGATGATGTCCCTATTAAAACAAAACTAATTGAAGATAACTGGGATCTTAGCACCGCAAGAGCCACATCAATCGTGCGCATTTTAACAAAAGACAATAGCTTTGATCCGAGTCGTATTACTGCATCAGGCAGGAGCCAGTATCATCCCTTAAATCCAAATACAACAGATGAGGGCCGTGCCGGTAACCGTAGGACCGAAGTTGTCCTGTCACCTGACTTGAATGAGATTTATAAACTGTTGTATCAATAAATATGCTTAAATAAAGATTATACTCTCTTCCAGAGAGTATAATCTTTAGCTCCAGTTGCAACGAAGCCTGCTATCACGCTCGGCGAAAAAACAATTCCGTATCATTAATAACGTAACAATGGAGGAAACCATGAATAACATGGAGAAATGTCTGGTAGTGTTCTGGTGCAGGCATAATGGGTGCCGTTGGAATAATGCTGAAAGGAAGGAGACTATATTATGAAAAGACCCATTACTGCAACTATGATTATGGCAGTCAGTACGGGAGTTTTACTTCTTTTGCTCGGATCCGTTGTTCTCACTTACGCGCAACATGGGCACCATAAAAAAAATGTGAATCACCCGAAACAGGAGCAGCGAGGTAATGTAGAAAAGAAGCAGCAACAGGCCAAGCCCGCACGAAAGCAACAGCAGGGGCAGCAGCAGGCCAAACAGCCTTCACAGCAAGGGCAACACGGGAGTAAAAGCAAACTGCACGCTGTCTGGCAGAAGTATCGTGCACATAACTGGCAGTCTGAACATCGCAGTTGGCAAGAGCGTGGCGGCTACAACGGCTACCGCATTCCAAGGCACCGTTATCGCGGCTACTTTGGTCCGAACCACACGTTTCGCATCTACCGCTACCCATTGATAGTGGTCGGCGGGTATCCGCGCTTCCAGTACAACGGCTTCTGGTTCAGCGCTGTTGACCCATGGCCGGAATACTGGGCAGACAACTGGTACGAAAACGACGAAGTGTATATCCATTACGTCGGGGACGGCTATTACCTGTATAACCTGAGGTATCCTAGGGATCGACTCGCGATCATCGTCTATTTGAAATAGCGGTTCATCGATTGCAAGTTCACGTATTTCCGATTGCCGCCAAGCTCGTCAAAATCAGCGAGATCTTTTGGCCGCCCAGAAGCCGATAAACTGGGGTTATCCCGGAAACGGGGCGGACGCATACGGAAGCAACGATCCCCTCTATCCGTACGGGTACGGCCTGAATTATCTGGGACAGGTTTTTACCGCCGAAGGTGGGTTTTACACGGTTGTCAGCGTAGAGACGCTGTTGAATTGACAGAGAGAGAAAAGCCGGTTTGATTTAAAGGCTTCGGATTCAGATGCCCGGAGCCTTTTTCTTTGCCGGCTGCTGATCCTGCTGAAGGAAAGCCGAAAACAGGGGTTTTACCTTTTTCATCCAGTCGTCAACGATGGAGATGGACCCTATCTGGGCGAAGATGTCGAGAAGTATCAAGGCGTTGATGTTTGCGTCCCTAACCTGGAAACTTCTGAGGCGTTCCGAGAAGTCCAGGTTGACCCTGTTGACTGTAGAGTAGAATTCCCTGAATCCCGCAAGCTCCCAGTCAGCTGATTTTCCATCTTTAAAGCGGAAGAGCTGCGCTGTCAGATATGTTGCGACTGCCCTGAAAATCGTCTCGCTCTCGTTTGCGAAAGGGACATGCGTAAATGCCATCGGTTTGAACCGGTCAAGGACGGGGCAGCCGCTCGTGGCCATGATCAGTCCCATCAGTGACGAGACTCCCTCGTCGATGGTAGCCTGTTTTTCAACCGCCCGCCCCCTCATGGAGACCCGGGTTATCACTTTTATATAGGAGATGTCCTCTTTGAATCTGTTCAGAACATAGGAGAGGTTTCGGGCCACAGGGCAGTGCGTGTGTTCTTTCCGGTTAAGCAGGCAGTCGCGGCACCTGTGAAAATCGAGCCGTGTCCAGGGTTCTTCATGCTCGACCGGAAAGGGCTTGAGGCTCAAATCCCTGGAATTAAGGTTGAGCTCGATAATTTCGGACCGGCCGTTTTCGAAAAAGAAGCCGTACTTTATTTTCATGATGGACGTCCTGTGGAAAATAGTTATTTAGATTATATGTAACTGTCAGCGTAAAATACAAGGCAAACGTTATTCTATTGTGTTTTTATATCTTTTTGCTTATTATAAAATTTATTGTTCCGGAATTCCGGTATTGTCAAATTATCCATAATACACCTTCCTCTGCAGGAACTTCGGAGTATAGGGATGCAGAGGTTTCTATTTAATTTAATCTGTATTTTATTAAATTGAGTTAAAGTATAAAAGGCCTCTCTTCAAGTTGACAAAGTTTTATTTTGGGGGTATATTATAAATTATAGATCTTCTATATATAATATATCGGGAATTACCGGTTTTTCACAGGTGGGGGGAAGGGGCGAAAGAAATCAATCGAAACCTTCATATTGTTTCGAAAGCCTAGTGTTAATTATATTTATTCTTGGCATGTAAAATACATTGCGATATCTGTACCTTTTTAAAAGGACGGTTGTCCTGTAAAATCATCTGTATTAACCGGTTAAAATAAGGAGAAAATTGTAATCAGGAGGAAAAATGTCATCTGTTAAAAGGCGGCTTTTTGTAATAGTATTCATTTCAGGTCTTTTCTTGTTTCTGTCTGCTCAGGAGACCGTAACTCTCGATATTTCCGGAACAGTTACCGATGTGGGCAATAATCCGATCGAGGGGGCCACTATCACTCTTCTGGGTTATGATGTGTCGGCGAATACGGACACCAACGGCTACTATTTGCTTAACAGCCAGATCATGTCGGTGGGTTCCCAGTATGTCCGCCAATCGGCAATGAAGCCTGTTTTAAAGGGAGGCGGGCTCTATTTCGGAATATCCGGGAACGGCCAAACGGTGAGGATAAACCTGTATAATACGGCTGGCCGCAGGGTGAGGGAGATCGTCAACACGAGTCTGGATTGCGGCAATTACCGGGTCAATCCTTTTTCGGAAGCGATGAGCCCGCAGATATATCTGCTTCAGGTCAAAATAGGCGACAAGGCTTCGTTGCTCAAGCTTCCTGTTGTAAACGGTAAGTTTTCACCGCGGTACTCGCTGGAAAAGATTGGCGGCTCGGCAGCGCCCGTTCTCGGCAAGTCGGCGCAGGCAGGCGACACTCTTCTGGCCTCTGCCGACCGTTTCACGAGTGAAAAAAGGGCAATTGATTCCTTTTCCGGAACGCAGGATTTCACTCTCCAGTCGGAAGGCCCGGTGAGAGGAGTGCTGGATATTACTTATAACCTTATCGCGATGGAGGACCCGACGCCGTCCTACTGCACGGCGGTCTGGCTCGAGGACTCTGATACGAATTACATGGCCACGTTCTCGGTTACGAGGTGGCTCTCTTTTGAGGGGTATGATTTTGAGATGGAGATCTGTCCCGACTGGCGCGACAAAGCCGACTGGGGAGAGGCTACTCAGGATGAGATCGACGCGGTGACAATGGCGACCACGCCGCTTGGGATAAAGACGCTGTCCGTAACGCTCGATCCCTACGCCCT
>JAFGIC010000022.1 GCA_016929815.1 Deltaproteobacteria bacterium | reverse complement strand
TAACTGTCGAATATAAAATTTCTTACGGGATGCCAGTAATCGGTTCCGAAAACCGCAAAGGCAGTTGATAAAAACAGCAGCAGGGCAATGGCAATGACCCGGCCATGGCCTCCTGTTGAAGTAACGGAAGCCCCTGAAGTTGACCGGATGGAAGATTTCTCTGATGGCTTTGTTGCGGTTGATTTTTCCAACGGCATCCTCTAAAGATCAATGACCATGTCGTCATAAGCGGTTGATATTTCGAGAGGGAGGGCCTCACGGACGATTTCCTCATAACGTCTGGTTTCCTGCAGTATTTTAAAGAGGTCTTCATCATTATACGCCGGCTCATGGTGAAACATGCAATAATGCTTCACCCTTGCCCTCAGACATAAATCTACACCTATGATATTGCTGGAGTGACCCCAGTCTTCCTTTATAGTGATCATATCGGCCAGGGAATACATGGCATCAAAGATAACAAGATCCGCGTTGCGGTAGAAATCCAATATACCGGCTGTATTTTTATCATTGTCCAGCTTGTGTTCGGCATCCGTTGAGTAAACCAGGGCTTTCCCGCTCTTTTCAATGCGATATCCAAAAGAGCCCCCGTGGTGCTCCTGTCCTCTCAGTTTAATCCGGAAACCGTTGATTTCATGCCATTGATTTTCTTTTAATTGCGTAAAATGGATATCCGCGCCCAGTTGATCCCAGTAAACGGGAAAACACGGGCTGGATTGCTGTCTGCGGAATGCGTCTTTCATAACCTCTACCGTATGACCACCATATATATGGATGATATTGCCTGGTATGTAGGCGGGCTGGAAAAAGGGAAAGCCCATGATATGGTCCCAGTGCAGATGGGACATAAAAAAATGATACACCTTAGGATTTTGGGGGCCATGTTCCGTTATAACATGCTGTCCGAAACGACGCAGGCCGGAACCCATATCACATAGCATATAATCGTCACCCCCAAGGATTTGAATACATGAAGAGTCTCCCCCGTATCCGCACTTTGTCGGGAATTCAATTGATTCATCGATAAATCGATCAACCTGTTCTTGGCTCCCAAAACGGAGACCTTCGGCAAGAAGCAGGGCGCGCTTGATCTTTTCACGGATAACCCGCCCATTGGCGGCTACCGGGATAGAGCCTCTTGTTCCCCAAAAGCGGATTTGCATAATCCCCCCTCTATAAATGCTTCATGATGATAGATTGTTCCCGTAATCTCCGACCGCGTCAACAGACAGATTTTCAAAGGCGGATTTAACGGTTGGGAAAATCTTTAAAACCAGGTCAAATCGGCTGATCGTAAATATCTCCTGTATAATCGGCTGAAGAGCAGCCACGGCAATTTCAGCCTTTTGTTTGTCACAGGTCTTGGCCGCGATCATAAGCGCTCTGAGGCCGGCGCTTGTCATGAAATCGACCCCGTTTAAATCTACGATGATCTTTTTATTCATCCCTGAGATGCATTCATCCAGGTGAGGCTTGAGCGCATTTTCAAAATCTTTTGACGTATTGTGATCGATCCGTCCCTGTATCCTGATTAAAGTTACATTGGATATTTTTTGTGATGTAAATTGCATTTTTAAGACCCGCTCATGGACAGATTAATCAACCTTTTAATGTCTGCAAAAGATCATAGTTAAAATGTTGGAATCCCCTTCCCGGCGATAATGTACATCCTCAGCCATTTCCCGCATAAAAAATACTCCCAGACCGCCCACCTTCCGATCTGAAATATTTGCAGTGAGATCCGGTTTGGGCAGTGAAAGAGGATCAAAAGGGATGCCGTTATCGAAGATCTCCAGAACCAGTTTTGTATCATTTTCTTTTCTGAAGCGGATCTCCACATCACCATTACATCCGGGATATGCGTAATTTAAAATATTGACGAGGGCCTCTTCAATGGAAAGTCTTATCTTCATTGCCGTATCCGGTGAAAGGTCATTTTGTTCCGCGAGAACGGATATAAATTTCAGGAATTTTTCAAGATTTTCCTGTTTTGCAGCTAATCGTATTCTGGTCATGCGAGCCGATTGGTTGTCCGAGTGTTAAGATCTTTAAATTATTCCGCTCAATCACCTGATTTTCTTGGAATTACAGCCTACAGAAATAGGCCTAAAATATCAAGTGATTTTATCAATATCTCCGGGTTTCCGGTTGTAATTTGTTTGACATATAAAAGTAAATTTTCTATACAATATTCATAAGACAGCATTTTTTGTCTATTTAACAGACGCAGAAAATTTTAAATCGGAGGGATATTCATGAGTAAATCACATAAGGCATTTCTTTCTTTTTTAATCGCAGCAGCAATAACTGCAATGGCTTTCACCTTTGTCTATGCCCAGGGTCCCATATTGGAAGGCTCATACGAAGCGGTCCTGAAATTCCCCAAGGCTTCGCCTACAGCAATCCTGACATTCTGCCCCGGCGATGACAGCGTTCCGTTTAAAGGCGCCTGGCACGAAAATGGAGGCGAAAAGTTTGTGAACGAGATGACCAAACAAAAGATCAACGGCAACGAATTATCATTCACTATTCAGGCAGGCCCGGGAATCTGGGACTTTGTTTGTACCGTTGACGGCAAGACCATGAAGGGGACTGTAACAGGTGATGGAGCCACTTCGAGCTTTGAAGGGCCTAGGATAAAGGTAGAAAAAGACCTATGTGCAAAATAAAGCGCCGGTTAATCTGCATTATTCAATAAACTGTAAAAGGGGTCTGCTCTTGACTTATTTGAGTTGTTAACGTAAGCCGACAGCAACCCCTTTAACAGTGCCTTTTCCTTTCAGATGCCATCCTTGTAAAAATTATCCGATTAAATATTATGAAGCAAAATCAATTCGGACGGGATATGAAAAAAGGACTGCAATGCTTTGCGGCAATTTTCCTTATTTTTTGGGGGATAAACGCCTATTCCAAGACAACTGCACAGGTTTTGAATAACGTCTCTCCAGGTTTGGTGAAAATTCAAGCCGACAATACAAAGAACAATATCAGGAGTAAAGGCAGCGGCGTGGTTGTCGGCACTGATCTCGTTGCAACAAATTATCATGTTATTAAAGAGGCTGATGAGATACATGTAATTTATAATGGGAAACAATACGAGGCCAGGGTCCAACATAAGGATTGGGACAGGGATGTATGCACGCTTAATGTGTCAGGGCTTAATGCAAGGGCGGTTGCCAAGGGCAATACCGGCAGCCTTAAGGCTGGTGCACGGGTTTACGCAATTAATGCACGTGAAAACCCCCAGGAGTCCCCGTTGGCTGAAGGCGTTATTTTGGGTATGCGCTCGGTAAATAACGGGAAGTTTCTTCAGATATCCGCACCCGTCCTTCCCGGCTCAAGCGGCGGGGGCTTATTCGATGAAGAAGGCCGGCTGATAGGGATAATGTCCTATTACTCAGATATAGAAGGCCGGAAATCATACTATGCCCTGCCTGTAGAGTGGATATACGAATTGCCGGGACGGCGACAGGGAATGCCGGACACTTCAGAGATAAGGTCAAATGTTTTTTTGAAAAAATCCGTAGAGCTTGAAGAAAAAAAAGATTGGGCCGAGTTGTCAGAGAATGCGCTTTGTTGGACAAAGGCATATCCCCGTGAATATGCCGCCTGGTTCAGTCTGGGCAATGCTTATGCAAAATCGGAGCAATACGACAAAGCTATCGAATCACTCAAACAGGCATTGAAAATAAATTGCAATTATTCTGAAACCTGGTTCATTCTAGGCATTATGTACAAGAAAGCAGG
>JAFGIC010000168.1 GCA_016929815.1 Deltaproteobacteria bacterium | reverse complement strand
TGCATATTTATAATTATAGAGTCTTAATCGAATTTGATTTTACTGGAAGCGCCTAATGTCATTAGGCAGAAGGGTATGACTGAGAGCAACATGACAATTTCCATTAAACCGCGCAGGCGACCGGGTTGGACGCGTGTATTGGATGTCTTTTTGCGGGCAGCCCATGTCGGGGTGACAGGCATTCTGCTGGGAGGAGCTGTTTTTCAGGTCCCGTTTGATGTGTTTTTAAAATGCCAGCTTTTTGCCATAGCCACCGGATGCGCCCTAATTGCATCCGAGGTTTATCACAAGCCGCACTGGTTATATCAGGGAAGGGCGGTCATGGTGTTTATCCATTCGGGTCTTTTATTTCTTATCCGCTTTAAACCTGCCATTATGGTCCCCCTGCTCTCCATGTCGGTCCTTATCGGCATGGCGGGCAGCCATATGTCAAAGAAATTTCGTTACTGGTCAATTATCCACTGGCGTGCGGAGGATTAATTAGTGTTCATCCGAAAACACCAATTTTCGGATTCACGCTGTCAGCCGTCAGCTCTCAGCCCTTCGACAGGACTCAGTGCAATGAGCATGTCGAATTGCTGTCAGCAAAACCTTTTTAATTCAATGATTTAGCTGAATGCTAATCGCTGAACGCTGAAAGCTCCATCCATAAATGCCTTCTTTATGGATGGACACTAATTATTCTTTGTCCATGAAAACTGCCTTTAAATCATTTCGATAAAAAATCGGTAAAATGTAAAGATTCTTTTAAAGTAATACCTTGAGAATTCCGATATTTACGATTGGTAATATCAGGAGGGGACATAAAATGGCCGTCTGTTTCCCTGAAACAAGGGATTAGCAACCGGATATTATATAAGGTGTAACATGGAAAACAATATGGCGCTTATGGTTTATGGAGGAAAATGCGAGGGCATCAGGCCTTTGTATGACAATATTGATCGGGGATCATGTGCGGTGATGTATCAAAAGCCAGGGATAGAGGCGCTTCAGGCCGTGAATTACGGGGAAACCCTGCCCCAGAAAGGCATGACGCCGGAAGATGATGATATAAGTTTTCTCGGACTGGTAAGGGATTATTACCCGGATATCGTCAGGGCCTTTTTGTCCGGGCAGGGTTCATTGAAAAATGCCGTGGATCATATGCATTATCCCGAGGTCTTCAGCTATCTGACCCGCCTCTGGAGTTCAAACGAATTGAAGGGGACCATCTCTAAGGCATTCGGCCCTTATACGCTTTCAGCGGAAGAAGGCATACTTAAACGCATGACAAGCGAACAGACTGAGGAGCTTTCCCTTATCAACGAAAATCTTAAAAAAATGATAAGCGCGCCGAGCTTGCGGCTGCAGGAGTTTGTACGGGACGGGATAATCATGCTGGCGACCTTTGCCGAGGCCAGGGAAGACAACACCGGCGGCCATATCTTCAGGATAAGGGAACTGACAAGGGAGATGTGTGAAGGGCTGGGCCTTCCCCAGAGTGAGATAGAGGATATCAGTTTCTCAAGCATGATGCATGACGTCGGGAAGATCCGGATTCCTGAAGAGATACTGTTAAAGGCAGGCCCCCTGAATGATGATGAGAAGCGAATAATGCAGGGCCATTGCGAGACCGGTGAAAGGATGCTCGGCGAAAAGCCCACTTACAGGACAGCCCGTGAAATAGCCAGGAGCCACCACGAGCGGTGGGACGGGACAGGCTATCCGGATGGGCTAAAGGGCGATTCCATTCCCCTTGCTGCCAGGATAACGGCGATTGCCGATGCCTTCGACGCATTGACCCATGAGCGCTCCTATAAAAAGACCTGGCCTGCCGGCATGGCAGTGCGCGAGATGAAGGCCCTTTCGGGAAGGCAGTTTGATCCTGTGATAATGGAGGGTTTCTGCAGGATTCAATCCGGAGAGATCAACAAGGGGTATATGACCAGAGAGATAGCCGAGGATCAGATGCGGCAATAACCGGGGGCTTTTCCTGGTGCAGGACAATGTCCGTCCATAATAAGGTCTTTTACGGATACCTCATATAATTCCTTAAAAGATTCACACCTCAGATACAAAAGCGCGAAGATTTTAACTGCGAAAAAATACCCGCTTCTCATCAATGTGTATTATATAATTGAATGACTAAACCCTTGTCAAAAACAGCCCTGATGGATTATAAAAGAATAAGCTAAAGATATTAACAGGACCCTGGTCAATAACAGTGAATAAAAAGATAAAAATAGCGGTCGGCATGAGCGGAGGAGTAGATTCCTCCGTCGCAGCGGCCCTTTTGAAGGAAAAGGGTTATGAGGTTGTCGGTCTGTTTATGGATATATTTGACGGTTCACTGGATATCAGGCCGAACGGCAGGCATACCTGCTATGGGTACGATAAAAAGGATGATATAGCCTCAGCCGAGAATGTATGCAGACATTTGGACATTCCCCTGGCCGTGATCGACATGAAGAGGGAATTCAGGGAGGATGTGATAGGATATTTCCGTGACGAATATCTTGCGGGCAGGACCCCCAATCCGTGCGTTGTGTGCAACCACAGGATTAAATTCGGGGCCTTACTTGAAAAGGCAGGAAACATGGGTATAGGTTTTGATTTCTTCGCAACAGGACATTATGCAAGGATAGTTGAAGATGAAGGACGTTTACTTCTCATGAGGCCTGTTGACCTTGCCAAGGATCAGACATATTTTCTCTACAGGCTGACAGGTAAACAGCTTCAAAGGATCATGTTTCCGCTTGGGGAATACACAAAAAAGGATGTAAGAGATATCGCCGGGTCCCTTGGGCTCAGGACGACACATCTCCCTGAGAGCCAGGATTTCATATCGGGCAGTGATTACTCCCCTCTCTTTACGGAAGGAGAGATTATACCTGGGGATATCGTGGATGAAAGGGGCGCCGTACTGGGCAGGCACAAGGGGATTATCCATTATACCGTCGGACAGCGCAAGGGCCTTGGTGTTGTTGCGTCAAGACCCTTATATGTAAGGAAGATCGATACGGTAAACAACAGGATAACGGTCGGCTATAAGGAGACCCTTTTTTCAAAGGAGCTGATTGCCTCCGGGATCAACCTTATAGGATCGGACAGGCTTGAATTCCCCTGCAGGGCAAAGGTGAAGATACGCATTCAGCACCAGGCAGCAGATGCCGATATATACCCTTACGAAGATGATAAGGTTAAGGTAATCTTCGATGAGCCTCAACTCGCCATAACGCCGGGACAGTCCGCCGTCTTTTATCAAGGTGACATAGTGCTGGGAGGGGGCGTTATTTCATGACAAAAGATGAGCGGGATATGACAGGCACTACCGTAAAGTCTCGAAGCTCAGAGACCTTTGATGTGATCAGGTGCTACAACGGTGAGGCTGTCCTTGCTCCCCATGACCTTGTAGAAGAAAGGCCTTTAGTGGTCCGCATCGACGGTCAGCAATATGCCGTTATCATGAGAACTCCGGGAGATGAAACCATCCATGCCGCGGGATTTTGCCTGTCCGAAGGAATCGTGGATGATCCGAATGATTTTTTAACCATAGTGCACAATGAAAATGCAGACGAGGTCGAAATAACGCTTAGGCCCGGGATACATGAAAGGTTTGAAAGGATACTGAAAGAAAACAACCTGGTAAGTCTTTCCGGCTGCGGCATATTCGAAAGGGGTATTCAGGACCGAAGACTTGGTTTATTAAGAAAGATTTCAGGCGGAGAGAGGATTAAAGTCGGAGATGCAATAGGGCAGATTGAGCGTCTTCGCGATCTGCAGGAAATGCATAAAGAGACCTGGGGCGCCCATGGTGCAATGATAGTTGATTCCAGTCTTGAAACGCTTTCAATATCCGAGGATGTCGGCCGCCATAATGCCCTTGACAAGGCAATTGGCAGGCTTTTAATGAAAGGCAGGCTTGAGGATGCAAGGATATGTGTGCTTTCATCCAGGATAAGCTATGAAATGATCATA
>JAFGIC010000167.1 GCA_016929815.1 Deltaproteobacteria bacterium | reverse complement strand
GGATGGTCGAGGGCCTGACAGTCAATGCCGAAGCCTGACGCGCCCTGTTCCACAAGCCACTCTCCGGCTGCCTCTGACAGACCAGGGCTCCACAGGAAGTAACGGTCCGAATCGCTGTACAGACGGTGCCATCCGGTTACTATTATGGCATAATCGCCGGGCTGGAGCTTGGGTGTGCATTTTGAAAGCATTTCCGGGGTGATTGTCTGCATGGGTGTGCATTTTACGTCCCAGATAACAGCGGGCGACATAAATTTCTCCAGGGGGACTTCATCGGTAAAGGGGCTTTCCTGGCACACGTGTGAAGGTGCGTCATAATGGGTTGATACGTGCTGCGGGAACCCATACATCAACTGGGTCCTGCGGTTAAATTTTGACATGTACTGTACCGGTGTGTGCCAAGGCTGGGCGCCTGCCGGCCATGTGGGCTGATCGTTGCCCCAGGGGTGGGACAGATCCACCATCGCCATGTCGCTGTTGATTGCCCATTTGCCGGGAAGGTTCTTCTTGGGCGTGGAGTAATCCAGCTCTGGTGTGGTGTATGTCCTGACATCATAGGGCATTTTCTCAATCGGAATTGGATATTGATGCATAATTTATATCTCCTTTCTTGGTTTAATTTGATTAATATAATATATTGATTAGATTATAAGAACTTTTCTTATGAAAGAAATATATGCAGTTAAGCCCACGTGTCAATACCTATATTGTTTAGCACCCCGTTATACGATTTTCAATGCGACAATCCGGCTTTTTTTCTAAGGAATCTCGAAAACTTAAAAAATCCTTTCCCCATGTCTTTAAATCATAACCCTTTACACGACGGGCTAGATCAATCATCCGGAACTCAATCTCTTCCTTGCTTAATTTAATCGCAGATGCAAGGCTCTGGACCATGCTGTTCTTATCATAGGGATTGGTTAAAATAGCCCCCTTAAGCTCTACAGCAGCACCAGCGAACTCTGAAAGTATCAGGGTGCCGACCGTATCCGATGCCGCCTTGGCTGATATATATTCCTTGGATACCAGATTCAATCCATCACGCAGAGGGGTAATCCACGCAATGTCCGCCGCAACATAAAAGGAAATCAGTTCCTCAAAAGGAACGGAACGATAAAAATACCGCACAGGGGTCCAGCCCATTCGTGAAAACCTGCCGTTAATCCGACCGACAACCTGGTCTAATTTTTCCCTGGTGGACCTGTATATTTCCATTCCCGGGGTCGCAGGTGTGACAATATTCATTACTGCCACCTTCTCATGCCATTCGGGATATTGATCCAGGAAAGATTCATATGCAAGCATCTTTTCTATAGGACCTTTTACGTAATCCAGCCGCTCCACCGACAGAATTAACTTTCTCCCCTTAATTTCATGGAGAAGCGAATCAACAGATTCCTGCGTCTTACGCCCTTTAACAATGCCTTTGATTTTAGCATTGTCAACGCCCACGGGATGGGCACCAACCCCCGCTACTCCGTAAGGGGTCCGTATCTTTCTGGTCACCTCTTCAACCCCCAGGGCGCAGCCATAGGTAAGGTACTCAGGGGCGCAGACATCCTTTTCCATAATCTCAACGGGTACATTGGAGCGAACGATATCTATAAAATTTTCAACGTAACGCGGGATATGAAAACCCACGTAATCGCACTTTAACAGGCTGGCCACAATATCTCTTCTCCATGGGATAATATTAAACAAATCGGCACATGGAAAGGCCGTATGATGAAAAAACGCGATTTTTACATCCGGACGCATGTCCCGCAGGTATGCAGGCGTCATCCACAGGTTGTAATCATGTATCCAGACCGTGGCGTTATGTGCCGAAACAGCAGCGGCCCTTTCAGCGAAAAGGCGGTTGACCTCACAGAAATGTGCCCAGTGATCTTCCGAAAAGGAGGCCCTCTCGGGAAAGGAAAATATAATCGGCCAGAATGATTCCTTAGAGAATTTTTTATAAAAGATATTCACGTCATTGGCGGTAAGGGCCACCCTTGAGGCAGTAAGGTGGGGATATTTTTCCCTGTCAACCTCCACATCTATTTCAAATCTGGGGGGATTTCGGCTATCCTGCTGCGACCATGCCACCCAGGCACCCTTTTCTCCCCTTGAGAAAAAATCCAGTAATGTAGGGATAATACCGTTGGGGCTACTTGGTCGCATTCGGGTATAAACCTTGCCCTTTTTAACCTCCTCAAATGGTTGCCGGTGATATACTATTACAAGATCTGCCTCGCCGCATGTCTGTTCGGGGATTTTTTCAACTGTCCCAATATCTCTGTTAAAATCAAAATACCGGATGGCTTCAAGTATGCCGGAAGGTCCATCCTCCCCGGCAAGGTAGATCCTTTTCTCCGAAGAAACGGCCTCTTTAAGCGCTTTCTCAGCGTTAGCAACAACCACCCCTTTATATCCTGTCTGCATCAATGAGAGGTCGTTCAATGTGTCGCCTGCCACCATAACCCTTTCTTCAGGCAGATTTTCTGCCTTAATCAGACGTTTTAAACTGTCGCCTTTGGACACGCCTAAGGGGAGAAAATCGAGATACCTGTCCGCTGAATGTATAATATTCACGCCCAGTGTCTTGCCCAAACCTTCGACCTCCGAAGGGACCTCCGAATTTTCGTAAAAAAAGGAACAACGACGTTCCTGGGGAACATCCTGAAGTTTTAACCCATCCATTCCTCTGACTTTACTCAAAACGATCTCATGACCGATCCATTTTTCGGCAATCTCACTCTGCAGGGGCATTACCGGTGTAAATCCGTTTTGATGCATCTTCAATACTGTTGCACCTACATCCCCAATGATATAATCAGGCGTTGGTAGCGTAAAATCGTCCAAAAGATGCAGAATACCCTCATACCCCCGTCCTGTTACAAAAATAAGCACAATCTTTTCTCTATAATCACCTATAAACTTATATAATTCCGATGAAGACCCCCTTAATTCAGGCTGAAGAAAGGTCCCGTCAAGATCGGTAGCCAAAATCAATTTGATTTCTGATTCCATAACAACTCTTTTTTATTATAAATTTGACACGGTTAATCATCGCAAGGCAAGGCTGAAATGTCAAGGACAACACATGAAAAGTAAAAAATAGCTAACGTCCAAGAGTGTATATTTGTAATAAATAATCTGTAAAATCATAAAATTCAGGTGCACATTTTTGAACGTTATAAAAAATAAGGCAAATATATAATTTTAGCAAAAAATCAGTCAGAGACACCTGTCAAACATCTTATAAGATAATGGAATAATGTTTGTTTTATTGATTTAACTAATAATATTGACTTGTTTATATTTTTAATCTAAATTTTTTAAAAATTGAAATCCGGCATATTTTCCTTAAGATTTCAGACCGGCGTAATATTATTGAAGCACATCAAATAAAAAAGGAGGGACAGACGCAAATGCCATGGATAGATATGGAATCGTGTACGGGATGCCAAATATGTGTAAATGAATGTCCTGTCGGGGCAATCTCCATGGAAGAAGACATTGCCTTTATTAAAGATGACGAGTGCATACGATGTGGTGTTTGTCACGATGTATGTCCATCGGATTCAGTTCGTCATGACTCGGATCGAATTCCTGAAGAAGTACAATCTAATTTAGCTTACGCCAAAAAACTGCTGGCGCATGAATATTATTTCAGTGATAAAATAAAACAAAGGCAGCTGGTCGATCGTTTAAAACGCCATTATAATAAAAATATGAAAGTCGCAGAAAACACCATTAAGCAGCTCGGCATCCTTGAAAACACTGAATACGGAGATTAAACCAGTACGGGAAACAGTTTTCATAACACGACTGTCGCAGGAAAGGGTGAAAAAGCCAGCCGACGTAAACCCACCTTGCTCAGGAGGATATTCATGTGTGATACGGACAGATACAGGGAGGTATTATGAACATCTTTATTGAATACTGTGGCGCTTGAAATTTTCTGCCTCAAGCTTCCCGTGTGGAAGCGGAATTGAGGGCAAATTATCCCGATTCAAATATCGAGTTGACTAAAGGTGGCAGCGGCATCTTTGATATAAAATGTAACGGCGAATTGATCTACTCAAGACATAATATTCAAAGACGTAGGTTTCCTGATGAAGGTGAAATCACCAAATTGATAGAACAACACCTGGCCAAAAAATAAATTCACAATCGATCCCGATTAAATGCACTGTGTCGGATCGGATTCCCTTGAGAAGGCACTTGGGCAACCCTTATCTTTTAGAATTATGATATCTCTCCACCTCTACCTTGAGCCAGTCCGGCCAGAACTCGGGGTCAATGGGGTAGCTGGCGTCAAGGGCCTGCAGGGAACCTTCCCCCGCAACAGATCTTATAATGTCAGCCGTGTTGTATCTCACCTCATTGACTCCGATGAGTTTCGCGACGGCCTTGTTTATCTCTTCCTCACTCTTGTCATATGGATTGTCGTTTTTAAAGGCCCGCTGAACAGCCAGCTCATTAAGGCACTCGACGCCCCTGTGCCATTCCTTGAATGACGGGAAGAACATGGGTCCGTAGGAGATCCAGAATTCGATATATTTAGCGCCCGCATTATATACCACCCAGACCGAACCGCCTTCACTGACGCTCCCCCTGACGATACTGTCATCCCCCATGGCGATATTTTTCCCCTTGAGAAGGGAATCGATGCCCCCGAATTTCAGGCCCACCTCCTTGGTCCTTGTCATCCTCTCGCCTTCCTGGAATGTCCTTACAGCCTGGGGAAGCTTTATAAGGGCGGGGAAGAGGCTTTTTCCAAGGCCTTCGGCAACGCCGACCGTAACGCCCCAGCCCGACTCAGGGTTAGGTATGACAAGGTCGGCCCTTGAATTCCCGTAATGCTTTGCAAGCCTGAGGCCCAGTTCTCTCCTTATCTGGAATATCTCTTTTCCCCTGTAAAGGGACGCAACATTGCCGAAATACACACCCTGGAACGTGTCTGGCAGAATGGTTTCATCTGAGAGCCTCTTCCTTACAATCCCTTTGGAGGAGCATATGGTCATCTCAGCCCCGTTGTACTCGCCGTCTATAAAACCGCCGAGCCTCCTGTGTGAGCATGACTCCGAGCTTGCAAGAAAGGTTCCGTCTATCATTCCATAACAAAAGGGTTCGAATGCCAGGGGGTCATTAAGGGTAATCAGCGAGCATTCCTCCTGGTCATAGACAATGGCGGTCAGGGCAAATGTAGCGCGACCCCTCAGTTTATCCACAAGCTTCGCCCCTGCCTCAAAGGAGATGCCTTCCTCCTCAATATACTTGTGCAGGAGGGCGCCGATTATCTCCGTCTTGTTTATCGTCTTAAGGACGTAGCTGTCTTCAAATTCCGTACGGAGACCCTCTTCCCGTAAGAGATACCCGTCAAGGGTCAATACGACCTTATACCTGGATTGTCTGACCGGATAGACCTCGATAGGCTCCGCGTTATATTTTTCCGCCACCGGGCTCTTGCCGTAGCCGATGTTGCCTATGGCGACAACGGGCTCAAGATCCTGAAAAATTCCGATCAGCCTGTTGTCTATGACCTCCGCTATCCTTCCCAGCCCTTTATGGATGTATATGCCCTTTCTTGTCCCGACGGCTATCCCTGTTGTTGCCTTGCCCCTGTGCTGGCATGCGCCTGTAGCAAGAAATGCCTTAGCAACCAGCTCCCTGTCATCAGGGCCGTAAATCCCGACAATCCCGTCCATCTTTTATCCCCTATTCATATTTTGTGGCCAAATAAAACTTCAATGAATCCTTTATATCCGGAAAGAGTTATCAATAAATGCAGCCTTCAGCATTCAGCTGTCAGCTTACAGTGTATTATTGCATTTGATCTTTTTACAAACCGCTCTTATGAGACTTCATTTGTTTTACCGTAATATAGCGCCATAGGCGCGATATATTAATAACATGTAAATTGCAATTTAATATAACAGCTAAAATTC